>NZ_JAPMOU010000076.1 GCF_028858535.1 Spartinivicinus poritis | reverse complement strand
TAGAATGCCTCTACCCTCAGATACAGCCTGTTTATTGAGCGAATCGACTATGTCACTTTATGATTTTCTAGCTATAATACTAAAGCTGATTATTACCCTTATTCCCTTTTGGCCTCAGTGTGTAGCAAGACCCTAAGTGGTTGATTTATAACGTGCAAACTGGTTAACTATTATACAAAAATTAACCAGTTTTTTGCATTAAATTGAATGCTACTAAGTCTTAGTAAACTCACTCACACGAACTACGCTAATTTTTTGCGTTGGAAAAAACTTGCTGCAAATGCCTCTGCAGAAATTGGTTTTGAGTAATAGTACCCTTGGCCAATACAGCATTTTTTTTCGATTAGAAACTCCGCTTGGGTTTTGGTTTCAATGCCCTCCGCGACTACCTGCATATTCATATTTTTTGCCATTGAAATAATAGCGGTACATAGTGCTCGATCATGGGCGTCATCATCGATATCTCTAACAAAACTTCGGTCAATTTTAACCCCATCAAATTGGAATTTACGTAAATAACTTAATGAAGAGTAACCGGTTCCAAAGTCATCTAGCCAAACTTGAATGCCAATATCTCTTATTGCATCTATGGTTTTCTTTGCTTTATTTTCATCTTTCATGAGTAAACTTTCTGTTACTTCAACATGTATTTGCTGGGGAGAGATACTGAATTGCTGTATTTTTTCCTGAAGAATAGTGGCAACATCTTGCCGGTGAATTTGTTTGGCTGAAAGGTTTACTGCTACATAGAATGCAGGTGAAGTAACGCCCTGCCAGTTGGCTAATTGTTGGCATACTTTGTTGATTATCCACTCGCCCATGGGCAAGATGAGACCTGTTGTTTCAGCTATGCCAATAAAAACATGAGGTGAAATAACCCCTTTAGAGGGGTGGTTCCAGCGTAATAAGGCTTCTGCGCCAATTATCTTGCCAGTACCTTTTTCAATAAATGGTTGATACAATAACTCAAATTGGTCTAAATTATTCTGTGCTTTACGCAG
This sequence comes from Spartinivicinus poritis, assembly GCF_028858535.1. Taxonomy (NCBI): domain Bacteria; kingdom Pseudomonadati; phylum Pseudomonadota; class Gammaproteobacteria; order Oceanospirillales; family Zooshikellaceae; genus Spartinivicinus; species Spartinivicinus poritis. The sequence continues at coordinate 13,226 of NZ_JAPMOU010000076.1, read as the reverse complement.
ATCCCGCTCAACGTCAGCAATATTTTTAAGGTGTAAGCTCATTTCAGGGCTAAAATGAGAGTAAGTTCGTTTGCCTTCATCCTTGGCTGCATACATAGCAATATCTGCAAATTTGATTAATTCTTCCGCACTTTTTCCTGATTGGGGATATAACACTATACCAAGGCTAGCTTCTATAAATAGTTCTTCTTTATCAACCTGAATAGGTTGTTGCAAGGCTGTTAACAAACGTTCAGCAACATGAGATGCTTGCTCTGGTTGGGTAATATTGGGTAAACAAATAAGAAACTCATCACCACCTATGCGAGCGACTATTTCTCGGTCTTTTTCTGGTAAGCAAGTGAGTTCGTTACTAGTAGCGATAAAGTCACTGGCTCGCAGGTTGTTCGTAATTAAATGGGAGACGGCACATAACAACTTATCCCCTACTTGATGCCCAAAGTTGTCATTAATCCCTTTAAAGTCATCCAGGTCAATAAATATTACTGCGAAACCAGATGCACTTCCCTGTGAGTCAATTTTATTAAAATCGGCAATCATATTGTTAAGATGGCGAATAAACTTAATACGGTTGGGTAATCTGGTCAGTGGATCATGAAATGCAAGAAATGAAATTTCCTTTGTATACCTTTGTAAGCTTTTACCAATTTTATTAAAGGTTCTTGATAGTTGTTTTAGCTCGCTACCCTGTACCTCTTCAGAAACAGTGACTGAGAAGTTACCTTGGCTTAACTGGCCACTGGCTTTACTTAGTGCGGTTATAGGCAAGGCAATGCTGCGAGAAATAAAGGCACTGAATGCAATACTTAACAGGAGGACAAGGCCTGCTGCTGAAAACACAGGTGCAAGTGATTTGACTACTTGGTTATAAATAACTTCTTTAGGAATGCCAAATTCTAACTGAAGCGCATGTGACTGATAGGGGCCTAGGGGTAAATTACCCTGGGCAACCAGATCAATATCATTGAGCAGTAGGTTGAGGATAGGCTCTAACCATTCTTGACCAGGTATGGGAGAAACATGACTCTGTAGATTTATTAGGGTTCGGTTATTTTGGCTATCAATTAACTTAATATACATTGACGTTTGACTATCAGATGCTTGCTTGAATAGCTTATTCAAACGATCAAAGAATTTTTGTAAGCTAACCGTCACTATAATTGCCCCACCAAATCGACCGATATCTGGATCAGTGAGGCCCATCACTGCATAAAGCAGGGTGTCGCCGTCATCGGTGGGAAGCGGGGATGAGGTTAATACTTGACGATGCTGATCCTGACACATGCTACTGAATAAGGCCGCTTTTTCGTTTTGCAATGCATTGTTTGTGAATAATTGGTTTAGGTTATTATATTGATAAAAGCGTTTGGTTGGGCTGATAGCCAACAGTTGAAGTCCTTCTGTATCAAACACTTCTAACTTTTTATATGAAGTATTTGTTTTGACTACCCGCTGAAAAAACTTTGCCACCTCTACACGGTGTAGTTTTTTTTCCTGCTCAGGGCTTGCAAGCAAATTATTGAGACTAGGGGCTTGGCTGAGTAGCTTAAGGTCATCCAGAATGTTAGTGATGTACTGGTCTGAGAAATAAGTTTCAATAGCTTTTAAACGGCTGGTTAATAGCTGATCAGTAGATTGAACTGCAATATTACTGATATGATGAGAGTTACTGAAAGCAAGCAGGCCAACAACCAGAAATATAGAGATTATTGACCAGGAAAGCAGGCGAGCAAACAGTGACATAAGCCTCTCGTCTATTTATTGAGTGTGGGATTTCTGTAACGCCGCTGTTTTTGCGGTCATAGCATGGGCATGCTCAATGTACTCCTCAACTAGTGCATTATTTTTTTCTAGTGCACTGTAGCCAAGCATTGCAGCTCGTTTGCGGTTAAGTAGTCTAGCCCCTCGCTCTGGTGCATAGACGCGGATAGTAGCAGGGGATTCTCCTTGTAAGATGCGATGTGCTACATGCATAGCCTCAAATGCTTGTTTATAGCCTGAGTCATCAACGGCGGCTAATATACCTGCTTCTACAAACTGCCGTTCATGAGCAACATCAGGCCGCTTAATATGCTCTAAATACCAGCTTCCTACCGCTAGTGGGTCAACAGATTTATTTTGGTTATCTTTTAAAGTGTGGTGGTTGAGAATAAAAAATGCGTCAACTTGTTTTTGAAGTGCCAATGCTTGCTCTTGCCACTCTTTCAGTGAACCTGTAATTACCGTATCAACTAGCTTCAGAGGCAGATCTCCAGTCGTTGCCAGATACTTAATTTCTTTTGCTTTTGAGCGGCCTGTGGGAGAGTCATCAGATAATACGGCAAACGTTTTTAGATCGGGCAGTAACTTATGTAAATAATCTACCCCTTCTTTCAGATAGCCTGCCTGATATATTCCTGTCACATTGTGACCAGGTCGCTCTATGCTATCCAAAAGACCATATTTAACTGGATATCCATTGACCCCCCAAAAAACGACAGGCGTTTCAGTGTCTAACAGCTGGTTACCAATATAGTTAGTAGCGTTGTCATCACCCAGCAAGACTAAGCTTGGCTTAAACTGTTCTATAAAACTCATAATACGATTTACTGTTTGATGAATTTCTTTGATAGTGTTTTTTCTCTTAGTGTCCATCCATAGCTTATGAATTACTGCACGAGTACTTGTAACCCTATCTGTGTTGGTAAAAGTTTCAGCTTGTTGTTTAGAGTCAAGGTAATTAAATTTGATAAGTGCATCAACTAAGCCACGATGGGTGTCTTGAGACCATAAATATTCTCGGTGATAGCTGCTAATAACTAATAAATGAAGCTTTTCATTATTGCTTTTTGGAGTAGCACTAGATACGGAGGTTGATAAAAATACAGCTGGTACAAGCCATAGCCAGTATATCCATATTAACCTCATGATTAACTACTCCTTGTTAGCTAATATATAAGCTAAATCTAGATCAAGAGTATTGAGCTTGCCTTTTAAAAACTGAATGATCGAGTTAAACTTATATTTCATATAACAGTCGTCTCCATCACAACTTGAAAAAATCTCTACTGTTTCAAAAAATACCACATGTGCCGTTAGGTGAATTTGCCATGGTTTGTAATTATATAATCTTTATAGTGCAATAAGCCCTTTCCTGTCACCTTTTTCCGTTGTAATCCGTACCAGCCAATAACCACCACTTATCGGTAATTGCAAGGAAATACATGACAGATTGGTTGCCAAACAATCTGTCCTTTAACTTAACAACCACGCTTCTGCTTCCAGTTTTTGGTTCCAGTTAAAAGCCTTCACTTCTAAACCTGGGAAAAAGGCACCTTCAAGCTCACTTACTTTTTTTAACCATGTTTTGTCAGCTAATACTGCTGCTCGTTTAAACTTTTTCATCAGTTTAATCATCTCAGGTAAACGAGAGAACTCTACTGCGATTGCGCCCAGCGTCGGAAAGTGAAAATCAGTGATTTCATAAAGTAAGGTTCCGTTTTCAATATCCCTGGCTTTATTGGCAAGCTCATCTAATACCGCATTCATTTCTTTAGAATCCATTTTGCCGCTCAATGAAATATCTAAACGATTTGTACCACTGTGAGTTACTTTAAACATGCAAGCGTCCATATATGATTAGTAAACATTGCAGAGATATATTCATTACTCCATTAGAATAGTTAATAAGCATTACAATGTAGTTATTCTCCGCCTGCCTCCTTTTCCAGCCTACCTCACCTGAAGTCTTTCCAAAACCAGCCGATAAGCGCAATAATCGGTTATTGGAAGTATATGATAAATTGGATGTAAAACATTCGCTTGAATATAGCTAATACAAACTCATCTATAATGACTAATATGAGATGACATGGTTAATTAACCATCATCTTTATTTCCTACCATTTTTCAGCTAATTTTCGATTTGATGGCGAATGCATACTTACCGTAAAGCTCAAAGGATACTGTTATGGCTTATGTTAATCCTCCCAAAATCAATAAAACTGACTTGAGTAGTTGGACTCACCAACAACAAAATTATTTTTGGCACCCAGGTGCTCAGCAGACAGAAAAGCCCCACTTACACTTAACTGGAAGCACAGTTAGTGAAGTTGTAACTATATCCAATCTTTCCTATACAACTACTGCTGGTGGCACAGAAAACATTAATCTTGTATTTAATTCAGAAACAGGCTTTGCAACTATTGTAAGGGATATTGAGTATAAACTTGCTTACAACATTAAAATTGAAGATATAAATAACAAATTGCATAAAGTTGAAGAAATAGTTACAGCCGATTAGTTTTTTTGTCACCTTGGCAATAATCCCTATAAAGTGATTTTTTGCTTGTTTTTTTACGTATACCAAGGAGGCGTGGTTCAGATTAATATCACCCCAACTTCAAGAAAGGGAAGTCTATGTGCTGCATAAAAAATAATTTATTAATAATGTTATGTATCATTATTAGTATAATAACATCTTCACATATTGCTCTAGCTAATAGTGAATTAACGGGAGAGGAAATAATTAAGTTGTTCATGATGGAGAAAGGAGTTGCTATTGAAGTTAATAAAAAAGATGAGAACTATCAATTATTTTTGAAAGATATCTTACTAGGAGAATACCCTGAGCTAACAGGTAAGCATTCTATATTTTTGACATCACAAAGTGAATTAAACTTGGTTCTTGAACATGCTTCAAAAGAGTTGAGTTCAGTATTTCATGATTTTCCTGAGGAGCCAGAAGCTCAAGAAGCGATAATTGGGGAAAAAACTGTAGACAGTAGGAAAGTTCTCTTAACTACATACAATCGCACAGATGCGATTGATTATGCATATACTTGGTGGGATAGTCGAAGTCCTCATTATCCTGATTTTGGTGATAGTGATTGCACTAATTTTATAAGTCAAGCAATGTTAGCTGGAGGGTTTAGTAAAGTAGGCAGTGGTGATGGATGTAGAGATGAAAATACCCATACAGAGTTTTATTCTTATTCAGCTTCTCCACCTTTCTGGTGTTTAGGTAGTAATCGAAGCTGGGAATGGTCAACAAGTTGGAGTGTTGTTTGGCCATTCAGAGACTATTTCGCTCACAAAAACAACTATGCGACAGAGCTTGGTTGGACAACGAGCGCTTCTACTGCAATGCATCTACTGTCGCCAGGTGATATAGTGCAACTACAAAATAAACAGGGAGATAACTGGATTAGTTATCATAATATGCTGGTTACAGATACAGACTCAAATGATCTTTTGCTTACATATCATGCAAGAAATAGGAAAGATAAACCTTTAAGCTCAATCCCAACAGGCTCTACTCAACGCTATATGTTGATTAAATTCCCTTAAAAAAAAGGCCACTCAATGAGTGGCCTTTTTATTTCAACTTTTACTTACACTGTGGCTTTTGGTGCATCACTTCAGAGAATGCTTCAAATAGGTCTTTACCAACTGGCTTGGTATATTTATAAAAAGTTGGGTTAATTCCTAAACCATAGCTTCTATAACTTTTCCAAAACCCTGGAAACTTAAATTCATTGGTCACATGCTTTATCAACATTTGATCAAAGGCTTGTAACGATTGGTTAAGTTTATATTGATCAGCACCATGAGCTTTTAGGTCTAGTAAATACTGTTTAACATCATGTACACTTGACTCCCTGGAATGCTGCTTTGGTTTAGTACTTCCGTAGATGCCTTTTAACGAACAAACAAAAGGCTCTACTTGGGAAGAATCAATTAGTGTTTTGGACTTTTGAGTTGACCCATTTGGGACTGATGGACCTGTTTGGTTTTCATAACGAATATCAACTACTCTTTTTAGGCGCTCTTCTGCAATCTCTCTAAGGGTCATAGAAGAGTTAAATGCTTCAGGATACAGCTCTTCAGGAATATCAGAAACAGCCTTAATATTTCCTTTCATTCCTCCTGAAGTATATTGCGAAGCTAAAATATAATTTGCATATGGATAGAAATTACTAATATTTTCCCAAAATGACTCATTACATAAAGTTGCTAAATCGAGTAACTCTATTTTATTACCACTTTTTTCTATGATGTAATTAAAGAGCTCTCTTGCATCTTCAGGGTATAGTCGACGCTCAAATAAACTACCTAAACCAACACCACCATGCCCATGAACCATTAAGCTGAAACGTAAACTTTTATTTGGGTGATTTTTTCTTTCTTTACTAACGACTTTACCAATATAGTTTTTAAAAAATTTCAATAAGTCAGTGCTATGTTGCTTTGGTTGTTTTTCACCTCGCATGTCATGAACACTAATAAAGCGCTGTTGACTTAACACATTTTCTTGATGATATGAAGCATCTTCTTGTTTCAAGCCTTTTTTAGGGTTACCTAAATCATAGCCCTCTGCTATGCCTGGGTAGATAGTTGCATTGTAAAGCTTAAAGTTGCCTTTTTCTCTAAGTGTACTTTGTCTTGCCCAGCCACGGTTATTATAATCTCCCCACACATTGACAGATATCATAATGTGGCGAATATCATTAGTTTGAGTAGGCTTATTAGGTTTTGTTGTGGTTGTTGGCTTCTCTGATTTAATCCACTCCCATTGTTGGTTTGGTCCTCCATGAAACTGCCAGACACCAATTAGCTGGCGGTCAGCATAATAGTCAAGCACCATATAAGGGTTACTTTGGTTTTGTAAGGTATTTTTGGACCAACGCCAGCGCAGGTACATTTCATTGTTACACTGAGTAATGTAAGCGGTTTTGTTATAGGTAACATGACGACCTACTGCTAAGCACTTATCAGGTGCATTCTTAGGATGAAGCCGCCCTAAGCTATCCATCAGCCACTGCTGATTGGCACCACCATGGCAACTAAATGGAGTAACAGGGGTTTTATCAGCTACTCCAGCGTTGAAGACGTCAAGGCAGAGCCCACTGCCGGACTTTAGTGGCTGATATTCATCAGCGTTTACAGCAGATATCGATAAGCCAAGTAGGGTTAGAGATAGCAGGTGGCTAGCTTTCATCATTGAGAGTCCTTGCTTTAAATTAACTGTTTGAATAATCAAAGGCGGTCAAATTTTATACAATTTCATTCAATAAAAATGTGACATGATTTAATTTGATTACCATTTAAAGAAGCACTGTTTAAATAAATGAACTTGCACATCTATTATGCTGAACACTTATTCCTAAATGTTATATTAAAATAGCTTTAAGTTTTTAGTTAAAGAAAATAGGACTGAATATTATTTTTAATACTCATAATTATTGAGCTAATAAACTTAAATTTAGAAGCCTAAGTCCGCCAATATAATTAAACTCATTCAATTTTTTAGAGTGCTATGACAATAAATGGATAGGTAGATGGTATTAATGTTACCAATGCGTAACAAGCCATTATTTTATTGGAGCATGTTAAATTAAAAAAATAGCGAAAAGGCTATTAGTAATATTAAATGACAATTTAAAAATTAATTGTTTTTAGGCTCATATAAAGTGGCGAATTGCAACGGTAACTTATCACATTAAAATTTATATAAATTTTAATCACTGCTTAAAAATATTGATCAGGCACTTCATCTCCTATTTGCAACGGAACCGAATCGAGAAGGCATATATTCATAATTATTTATAATAAATTAAGATAGATGTACTTCTATAGATTATATGACAGTTATTTAACCTTAATTTCACTAATAGAGCAGAGAGCGTATATACTTTAGCTTATCTTTAATTTACACAGCATGATAGTAAATTATCAATTATTCAGCTAATAAAAGTAACAACTAATATACTACTTATTTTACATGTATATTCAAGTGTATGTTTCGCCCAAATTGGAGGGTTCTCTAAACATGACGTTAGTTTAATAGCGAAAGCGCAGAAAATAGTAAATGCAGAAGTGGATAAGCATTATTATGTAAAGTTAGAAAATGAACTAAAACAACATGATATAACTATAAAACACATGCAGTTTATTAGTAGTAATATATCTATATTTGAACGTTAACCTATTACTTTGGACTGGACGAATGCTAAACATGTCTGTGAAAAGTATCCTGACGATAAGCCCTGTTAGTGGCAGTTATCAGGAAGTAAATGACAGTTTGGTTGTAGTTTGATCAATTTGGGTAGGCAGCTTAGCTGGGTGGTACGGGGAAAGCTGGCTAGATAACAGCACTTAACCGATTGAGTGCTACTTTAGCTCTTGTTTGATATACCTATACCATTCCTCTACAAATGAGTCATCAAATGGGCCTTCTGGTGACCTATATGTAATTATTCCGTTACCGTTAATTACATAAAGACGTTCGGGAGAGCCCGCGTACAGAGAATCAGTAGTGTTGTTCATATCATCTAGAGCAATATCCATTGAAATACTCTGTTTTGTTCTCCATATATTCGCGATGGCTGCCCTCTGAGCTAGTGTTGTAGGCTGGTTAAATATTACATCATCCTTTAAATTGACAGGTATCATCCAACCATCAAGCGGATGCATTTCATATACATATATGCAAAGAAAAGCTATTTCTTTTCTTAATTCTCTGTAAACCTCATTTATTCTTTTTGTATGTGATCTAAATATCGGGCAAGTGTAACTTCCAAAAATCAGTGCCAATGTACGCCCCAGGTATTGATCTATCGTAATCTCACCACCAGCTTTTCCGGTATTTGATACGAGAGATTTCACGCAAAATAAAGGGGCAGATGAATTAACAATTGCAGGTGCAGCCAACTCTCTATTACTGAGCTGAGCCTTAATGAAACGCCATTTTTCTTCAGTAAAGCCGATATACTTTTCGAAATGTTCTTCAGACATCGAAAGCAGTTTTTCTTTTAACTTTTTATCCATTTCCTGATCCCAAATGCCTTAAAGCACATAATTATTAATGAACGTTACTCTAACGTATCTATATATGCTGTGTTTTAACTGAAACTGTCTACTAGCTAACCCTTCTGTCGTGATAAAACTAAACCATCAAACTCTCAGAGCTACTGAGTGCTCTGTTTTCCTTCTACCTCACCTCAAGCTTTTGCAAAAGCAGTCGATAACGATCACTTATCGGTAGTTGCGAGGAAATATACAACATATTGATTGTATTTCGATCAATCCAATTGAAGAGGAACCTCACTAAAGAGTGTTAGATGGGGTGAAAGGATCTTTTTGATTATGTGAATTATAAACTATCGTAGTAATCACCGGATCGATGTCTGAAGAATACATTACAATACTGAAGCTCAACTTTAAGTGGTTTTTTGTTAACTAGGTTAATATAAGGGTTTAACTCCAAAATAACGTTTACTTCCTTTTGAGCAACTAACTTTTCATACAATGCCTGCTTCTTTGCCTCATTTTCAGACCGAGGCATTCTAATAATTATATTTTCCTTACAATTTGGAGCTGATACAGGAAAATATTGTTTAGGTACTAGTACTTCAAATTGACCACCTTCATTAAATCCATAGTTCGAATTTACTTTATATTTCCCACTTTCTAGCTGGTACATCATATGGTAATAATCAAAGTACTTTCCTTTATTGGCTACTATTTCTTGTGCTTGGATTTTGCTCATGACTATCACAGAGAAAACGGCTAATAAATATCTCATTCTACTACCCACATATCTAATTTCATTAAAATTACATTGATGGATTTTTCTTATCAAAGCCATTGGCATGTATATCTATGGCACTTCCATCAAGAAAATGCCACTAATAAAGAATAGTTAAATTCCTCTCTTTTATCGACAGTCAACAATCATGTCAAAGGCATTGATGTCATGAAAAGGTATTTGGTTATTGTTTAATATAAACCTTGGTTTGACGCTATAAGCTTGAAAAGTAGCTTCATTACATTTTGCTTTGTATGAAAAATTCGTGTTGAGTAGTTTTTTAACACCAGTGCGCTCGATTAAACCTGTAGCTAAATTTTTGATATCATATTCGATTCTAACATTACCATCATGAATCCAATCATTAGTTAGTGTTTCCGGAGTATAACCAATTTGCATACCTGTGGTTTTATCAATAAATTTTGCAAGTTTCAACGACTCACTTTTCAAATAACTATTCGGAAAGTTTACCTGAACAGTTGTAGCACCTTTCACATAAAGCGTATTTTTACCACCAACAGTGGCTAAACACCCACCGGTAATTTCAGCATTTCCCGATTGCAACTGAAAAAACTCGTTTATTATTGACTCTTGAGAAGTACAGGAGTAACTCATGGGGTTATCAGAAACTTGGTTACTGCCTAAGCAAATTTGAGATGTAAGAATAATTGGTAAAACTAATAATTTTTTAATCACAATTAATTCCTGTAATGCAAATGCTATTTATTTGAACAGGTTGGCTAAATATAAGCAGTTAGTCTACTCGGTAACGTCATTTAAAATGTTACATCAACGTAACATACGATTGATTCTCAACAAACTTAAATGATTTGTCAATATGAAATTAACTTTTATATCAAATGTGCATCCACTATCTGATGCAATTAATGCATAGCTTAGTTCTTTATGGAAAATACCTACTTATCAGTAGTTATCAGGGAATATATGACCGCTTGGTGGTGTTTAAGTAGACAGCTTAGTTGGGTGGCGTGGGTAGATACTAGCTCTTACCCGATTAGGTGTGTACTCACGATGAATGCCCCGAGCGATGACTATGAGGCAAACAAAGCTCACATAACTGTTTGCCTTCATATGTGCCTCCATCGTAGATGATTACATCTATATCTTCAGGAACATAGTCTTTATCTAGACCACAAGGGTTTAAGTCTCGGTTTACAAACAGTTGTTCGCATTTTTCACAACTAGTAATTGATAGCTTTTCAAGGCCTAAACTGAAAGTTTCAGTTAACGATAGATTATGGGCGATAATGACCAGTTATCGGATATTCTAAGCTGTAAATGATATGAGTTGGAAAGAAAGCGTTTTTATATGCACATATATTATATTGCAATTCTTACTAAACTTAAGAAATACAGCTACTCTGGCAGCAACCTTAACAACTCCCCAGGGCTTTGGTCGGTTAGCAAATAAACAAAACCATCTGGGCCTTCTGTGACTGCTCTGATACGTTTATAAAAGTCATAACGCTGCTCTTTACCCTTTTGTACTCCTGTTAAGGTTACCCTGGCTAATAACCTATCTTTTAAAGCTCCCACTAAAAAATCACCTTGCCAATTTTTAAATTGATTACCACGATATAAAGCCATTCCAGAAGGTGCGATAGAGGGCACCCAATACCAATGGGGTTGTTCCATATTAGGATCATGGGTTTTCTCTGTAATAACATCACCTGAATATTCTCGGCCGTAGGTAATCACTGGCCAGCCATAATTCACCCCCGCCTTAACTAAATTAATTTCATCCCCACCTTTAGGGCCATGCTCATGCAACCAGAGTTGTTGGGCTGTGTTATCAAACACCATACCCTGAGGATTACGATGCCCATAACTATAAATTTCTGGTAATGCATTTACTGTTTTAATAAAGGGATTATCTGTTGCTGGTTTACCTTCAGCAGTTAATCTTAACACTTTACCAGCATGGGTATCTAAACGCTGAGAATTACGACGGTCTCCTCGATCACCAATAGTCATATAGAGATAGCCTTGCTGATCAAACACTATTCTTGAGCCAAAATGGCGACTCGTTCGGCTAGCTGCTGAGGTAAGCAGTAACTCTTTTATTTGTTCAAGCCGCCCCTCATTAAAAGTGCCTCTGGCTAAAACTGTGGTATAACCACCAGTTACGGCTTTACTATAAGTCAGGTAGACCCAGCGATTTTGCTTAAACTTAGGGTGTAGCACTATATCCAATAAACCACCCTGCCCCACTTGAGCAACGGGCAAAGTAGCAATAGTTTTACTGGATTGTTTATTAAGCTGAATATATTTAACCGCACCGCCTTTTTCAGTAACCAATAACTCAGTAGTTGTTATAAAAGCCATCCCCCAAGGGTAACGCAAATCATTTATCAAGGTTTCCACTTTAAAGGGCAAGTTTGCTGCTAGTACTAGCTCTATGGTAAGCAGCCATAACAAAACACCTTGAAAAATCCGTTTCATAGTAAGCTGTCTATTTCTGCTTAGATATATTTTTGGAGGTGTCCTTATGGCTTCCATCACACAATGGCTTATGCTGGCTTACCTTACAGCCACAAAAAAATACTTTTTTAGACTCTTCTGCTTCATATTTAATTGGGGTAATACCAGTGCCAGAATGGGAGCCATCACAAAAAGGTTGGTTTTTACTACGACCACAGGCACACCAGAAATAACACATACCAGCTTTTACTTCTACTGCAAATGGCGTATCAGAGGCTCTCACGGGGGCTATCATATTTTATTCCTTGGTTTTTGCAGTTTCACTTTATTAAAACGTTATTATTGAAACTGTAGTCATTACCCCACAATTTGCCATAACACTTTTAACAGCCTGAATCAGCGTGCTAATTGGATAAAGTAATTATACACTTCTGATGCAGAAAGCTTTCGTTAATCGATTTACTCCAGATGTAGTGTTCATGCAGATAGGGGGAGCTATGTTCCCCCCCTATATTTACTACTTATCAGCAAACTTGCTATAAAAACTTTCAAAAGCATTTAATCTAGAACTAGAACCTCTGTAACCCCAGTCAGTGACTCTGTAATCAAACGTTTCAATATGAGGACCTGTTGGAATCCACACATTCTCTAACCAGTTTCCATATGCTGCAAGCTTGTTAGGTAATGCTTTATAGAATTTTTCAAAGGCTCTTAATTTAGTGCTAGAGCCTTCATAGCCCCAATCAGTTTTTACGAGATCTCGCGTTTCAATATGAGGGGCTGTTGGATTCCATACATTTTCTATCCAAACTTTATAAGTCACTAATTTTGATAAGTCTACTGCAGGTTGAGGCTCAACTTCAGTGACTGCATCGTATGAATCAACCGTCATATAGCTTATTTGACTTAAGGTATCTTTAAGCGCTACGACTTCTTGAGATGGCTCAGGCAAAGCTGTTCCATCCTCAGGTCTAGGCCCACAAATTGAAGTAATAGAGAGGTCTTTATTACCAACACTGATATCGATAGCAGGAGCATCACAAAGGAAATAATATCCATATTCCTGCCAATTTTTTTCCTCTTTTGCTTTATTGATTACATGCTGGATATCACCCAACTTTTTGGGAGCAAAAAACTTGAGGCTCTATATGGATTCCTGGGGGACTATGTTAGCAGGCAAAAAGCTGTATACTCGAGCATTCATAATGGATTATCA
>NZ_JAPMOU010000075.1 GCF_028858535.1 Spartinivicinus poritis | reverse complement strand
ATACCTTCTCAATCAAATTGCCATACTGTTCAAATATACAGCAGCTAATGGCTTAGGTATAGTGATAATTAGGAAAATGTATACAGCTGGCTTTGCGCGAGGGGTACTATCGACGTATTTTTTATAAGCATCTAAAGCTTGCATGCCAAAGTCACTTTCACAGCCTTTTGCTAGTTGCTTTCGATATGCATTGATATCAAGGGCTAGCTCAGTGGCATTGCATTCAAGCAGGCTAAATAAACAATCGGCTAGGTATCCTGCTACATGATTAACCGTATTCAGTTGAACCATTAGCTTTGCAATAACCTTTTCTAAATCTTCAGTCATGCTTGGCTTAAAGAAAGGCTTAACAATATCGATTTGTTCTTGGCTCATGGCATAAAAGCACTGGTTTTCATGATGTACTAGCTTGCCATCGCAATGTCTTAGAAAGACTTGATCGCTACCAAAATCACCTCGGTTTAGTCTTACCTGGACGCAGTAGCCAATAGTGTTATCAAAATTCTTTTCCTTGCCTTCAATACGTCCAGTAATAACAAACTGGCCTTGTTTGGGGTGGTCAAAAGGGTCTATGAAGTTTTCCCTTTTTACTAAGTCCAATACTTTTAAATACGCTTCGTTTTTATCCATCGATCTTCACCCCCACACGTTTTAGCTTGTCTAGTTTTGGCTGCATGCTTATCCTGCGATTAGGTAGTCTTTGTCTTTTTTTACCGCTCTTTTTACACAGGTCTTTTTGTTCTAATCCGGCCAGGTAGCCGCAGTCATGGCGCAGTTCAGGTGCTGATAACATGAATGCGATTTCCTTAGCGTGTTCTTGGAGTACTTCTAGTGATGTGTTTGGCACGTTTAAATCAATGAGCTTTTTATTAATGCCTTGTTCAGTTATGTGGCTTTCTACAGGTGGGGTGTTGTTTCTGACTACTTCAATGATTACACCCCCACGGTTTTTAATGTATTCAGCTTCACGGTCTAATCTTACGTCGGTGATTATGGTGTTTTGCATTTGGCTTAAGGGTTTTAGCCAAAAGTCTTGGTCGAAGTGGCGACAGACTTCAGTGCCGAGTAACTGGTAGGCTTTTCTTGGAGAAACTTGGTAAATAACAGAGTCGTAATGCAATCCCTCTTTGATGCTTCTCCTTTCTTGTTCATCTACTTCGTAGGCGCCGAATGCATTGATGAAGTGTAAAACCATATCCCTAAGCTTCATGTCTATATTGAGTGACTTAAGAACTGGCTCTAAAAAATCTTCTAGCACCAGAAAATGAATAGGCAGGCTTAGTATTTCCAACTCTTTTAATGGCTCGATATTTAAGCCTTTCCAGAATAAATCATTAATGAACTGTTTAATTGGATCAACTATAGCGTATTTGTTGTATTCGGGTAGCTGTTCTTGTAGGTAGTTAGCAAAGGTGTCTTTGCCTGCTCGAGCCTTTCCTGTGATTCCTATTAGCATCGTTCTACCTCCTGGCCGTGTAATTGGCTTAGATGCAAATAAACTTCATACATGGCTTGGGCTTCATCATCTGGGCCGCTTTTGATATGCCATTTACGCCATCTAGGCTGTAAGTGTTGCCTTGTCCGTCTTCCCATACCCATTGGCCAGGTTTTACGTTTATTGCGGTTTGGCTGACTGTGGGTCTGGCTAGCTGTTTGAACTTTGAGCTGGGGAATACTTGCTTGATGAGTTGTTTGTTGATTTCTATCATGTTGTTTGCCTTATCCATTTAATTAGTTCCTGGGGTAATAGGTAGTTGTGTTTAGCGAGTAGGTGTAAGCATTCGACGTACAACTGGTGTTGGGTGCCGTAGCGTTTTTCGAATCGTTTTTTGTATGGATGGATGGCCCAGCCTTTTAATTGCTTGTTTCCAGTTCCATCCTGGTGGTGGCCAGCACATAGGGGTAATACGTACCAATGGGCATGGTCTTTTGTTCTGCCGTCTATGTGGTGGATTGATACCCAGTTGTTTTGGTTGCCTGCTTTTCTACAGGCAATACAGCCGATGTGTTCTGCCAGGGCATCATGAAATTGTTTTTGTGCTTTGGTTATTGTGCGTCCAGATAGCAAGTTGTTGCTCCTGAATCAAATTGAAAATAGAAACTGGTTTAAAACCGAGGAGTTAGGTTAATTATGAAGGGGAAAATGAGGTGTGTTTAGGTGCAAAATTTCAGTTTATGCAAAATTTTTAGGGAAGTTTTCTAAATTATGATTAGCTTTATTAAACTGGTACAACTGTAAACATCCAAACTCTATGGTTCATTACAGTTCTACCAATTGATATACTAAGCTTATTCAATTAAAATACAATGTATTTGGAATCCTACCAATTATTAGTGAACTGAAAAATTAAAAAGCCCTTTAGGAAAAGGGCTTTTTAAGGTTACTCTCCGTCTCCAAATAGACCACCAAAGCCATCTTCATCTTCCTGGCTTTTAGCTACTTTACTCTCCCAAATATTAGTTAGCTGATCTTCAGTAATATGCCACTCTACAGTTCCTTTTTGGCGATCAACCACAGCAAAGTTCTCTACATTTTCTATATCCTCGGGATTACTTGGGTTTTCATATCGGTTTGGTTTCGTTTCATTTATTACTTTTAACAATGCATCTACTTTTTCTTGAGAAAAGCCAGTAACATCGAGTATACCAGTAGTCCCCATAATATCCTGCCCACCTTTTATATTATGTGTATGGGTTCGAAATGCTCCATTTAACCACTTTGTTAGTTCAGGGTTACTTGAATTTATATCAGAAACAGGAGCATCCTTTAATCCCTTAGGAGGCTGGAAGGGGTCTAATCCTACCTCTATTGTTTCACCATTCAAATTTAACTTTCCTACAAAGTCTACACTTTCACCAGCTGAGTCAGGTCTTGATACAGCTTCAGAGTTAAATAGTTTAGCTTGAGGACTTCCATCATGGAGTACTAACGCAGTTGAGTGAGACTCTTCAAGCTCTTGTCTTGCTGATGAAGCTGTAGCATCTCCTTCATGAGCAGGGTCTGTCTTCGAAAAAAGATTATCCGTCGTATTTTTTACTTTAGGATTATTAATTGGAAATTCATTTTCATAATTAGTTTGAGCAGTCTCACGAACATTAGCAGCTCCCTGGCTTGTTGATGGTCCAGGAGAGCACTCACCACCTAAAGTCCTTCGGCATCTAACATTAACTTGCTCTTCTTCTATTTCCACCGGTTGCTCACCCTCAACACGAGGTGTACTTTCAGGAGTAATTGTTGGCTCTGAAACTTCTTCCCTTGGAATAATTGGTCTTCTTCCAGCAGCTAGGTTTGGACCACCACCAAAAATTCGTGGATCAACTGGAATTTCGGGTGGTTTACCTGTTTCTAAAGTATCAGATACTTGACCTGCTATTTGCTGGGCTCCCGCAAAAGCTCGCCCTGCTGGCCCACCCAAAAAACCAATAGCCCCAGTAATAATTGTATCTGCTGGTTTAGCTTTCTCTTTTGTGTTGGCTGCATTTGCTTCAGCCTCCTGAATCGAATCGCCTCTAGCTGCACTCACAACTTTAGAGCCAATTTCTGCTGCATTTGACCAAGGCCTTGCGAAAGCATCAAGATATTCTGATGCTGAGCTACCACCCCACGTAAACCTTAATTTGTATGGTACTGGCTCAACAGTGACATAACTACTATCACTTTCTTTTGGTTTTGGCTCAGGCTGAGATGGTTGCCAATCAGGTGGAATACCGCGCTTTTTTCTAGAAAGTGGCTGATCTTGGATACTTTCAGCAACACTAGCACCAATTCTTCTAGTTATTTCAGATAAATTTGATCCTTGGTTTTGTACATTCCTAGATCCACTGCTAGGTAAATTATTTAAATTTGTTACTTGCTGTGTAACAGAAACAGGATTAATGGTATTCATGAAAGCTCTCTCTCGTGCAAACTTAAATAGCGCAATAAATATACGTTCAAAAAAAACAAAAAAATGATAATTAATTAACAGTCACCTTTAAAAAATTTTTATTTGTGTGGGTAGATTTAGAGCACACTAAAACCTTGATTTTTCAGAGCACATATCAGAGAACCAATTAAAACAAAACAAGAGAGTTCATACCTATTTTAGGTAGTTTTACTTATAGAATGTTATTTTCCGTTACCGATAAATTTTTATTTAACCTCTTTAATAATATTAAACACCTGTCTTCTAGATAAAGCATACTTTAGAGCAACAAGATCAGCTCTTGATACCCCAGACCTTGGCTCTGTTGTTTCATACTCTTGTTTAATTAGTTTATCTCTTACAGTTTTAACTTCACTTTTGATTGGAATTTGAATAGTTTGTCCTTTGAATCGAGCTGCGATCTTAGTAGCAGCTTCCTGACCTACTGCTAGGATGATCAGGTGGTCTTTGTCTATAACACGGGGAATGTATATCCTAGCACCCCCAAGGCACTGACCTAGCTTGATAGCTGCTTGTTCTCCAATGGTTTCGGTTAGTTTGTTCATGATTGACATGGTGGGTATCCTTACTTAGAAGATTTGTTTGTGATTAACATCTGCGTAATGACGTAAGCGGCCTTCATGCTGAATAATGGCGTTTAATGCTTCGCGACCATCTTTTGCTTATTTCTCTCATGCCGCAGTTAAGGCACTTGCTTTCGTTAAGCGGCTCTGGTGTCTCAGTAATGTTAAAAAACTCTGGTGGAGTCATAATGGCTTGCTCAAATAGTTTATTGAGATTCTTTTCAGTAGATTTATTTGATTTTTTATCCATATTATTCACACAGTGATTTTATAAGTAGGTGTACGTCGCTAGCGGTGAACTTCTTTAATTGGCTAGGGTCATACTGATTGCACGGTAATGCTCCCCCGTGTGCATTGCTTCGTTTTACTTACTACTCCCTAAACCAGCGTTGACGAAGCAGTGCTTTTTTTATTTGGCTATTCCTAGTCTTAGTGCTGCTTCTTTAACTATTAATATGTCATCACCGTAAGCCCATGGATGTTGTTCTCCCCAAAATGAGCCATTAGGGTCAAAATAATCTGCTCTGATTTGTGCGCCTTTTGATATGTGATTTCTGAAGAATGCAACAAGGCGTTTTAGTGTGCCGCCATGGGTAAAGTAATTCCAGTCGTGGTCATTATGGGTGTAGATACGTTTTCTAGTGTAATGGTCGATATACCAAATTTTTCCTCGTTCATCGATTTCCATTGTTGAAATAAAAGGATTTTCAACTTTATTTGATTTATCTGCGTTTTCAGAGAAAAAGCATCTACCACTGCTGGCTATGACTTTGATTAACTCGTTTACTGCTTCAAGGCGTTGTTGTTTGGTTTGGCTAGTCATGTTGATCCCTATGCAATTGATATACATAAATTTGTAAAAATATTGAGGTATATCTATTCTTGATAATGAAATGACTCCTGTTCACATTGCTTCGCTGCTGACACCGCGAATAAAGACCCAACAAAGGCGAAGCAATGCTTTTTTACCTTCTTAACATTCCCTTAATTGCTGTCATGGCGTCAGCCTTATTGTTTAAATGGCTTAAGCCTGCTTGTTGAATTGATTGTTGTTGCTGTTGGTCGTGGTAAGCCTTGTTACGTTCAGCGATGGTTTGTTGTACTTGGCCTGGTAAGGCTTTGGGTATATCGCTTATTGGCTCACCCTTAAGTATTTTTTTGGTGATAATGTCGTAGTTTCTAGTGAAGACAGGCAGTATGTGTTTTTCTGCCATTGACTTTAATTCAAAGAAACCGGTTTGTTTTGCTGCTTCGTATACGGCTTGGTGAGACCATTTGGCTTTGCTTGGGTTTAGCTCATGAGCCTGTTTACAAGCTTCGTGATACGCGGTTTCAGGTTCTGGTAGTCCCAAGTCTTCGGGCTGAGGTGTACACCACTTGATGAATGTGCCAGGATCAGGAAAATATTTATCATCAATTGATCTGGCTTTATCAAAACCCAAGCGTAGCTGTTCAAAACTCAAAATACCGTTTTTGATGAATGCCTTGGTCCACTCTTTTTTGGCAATGGCTTCTGCTCGCCCGTCTGGTAACGATAGTTTCCAAGCAGGTCTGATCGCTTTCAGTTGTTCAAACACTCGGTTAATAATTTTCTCAGTTTGTTGCTGGTTGAGTGCCTGGTTTTGGTTATTGTGAATATCTTGCTGACCTGGATTAAAACTTAATTTTGATACGATTTGAGTTGCTTTTTCCATGCTAAAAATCTCCTAAGTCACCTGACCAGCCTTCGATTGGCTCCATGTTTTCGCACTGCTTTTGGATTTGTTTTACTTGCTGCTCGTTTTTTTGGTCCAAAGCCTGGTTAAGCTCTTGCTGCCTTTGGTGACGAGGCCATTGGTCTATCAGGTGTTGTATAAAACGGGCTGTCCAAGCTGGATGCAGATCACCACGACCTAGCCAGTAGAGCTTAAATTCATCGAATTTTAAGTTAGCAAAGTCAGGATTAATGCCCGCCCGAACTAAACTAGCTTTTACTCGTTTCCAATCAGGCTCCCAATTTTCAGTCATAGGGTTACCTTGGGGTTTTATTCGAGTTTCGTATTTTTTTTGAAAAATATCCGGCTCTGAATTTTTGTCCTCGCGCGTGTTTGTTGTAGTAGATGATGATTCTAATGATGGTTCTGGGGGTCACAGGTGAACCCCTCCCCAGGTCACTAGTGCACCCCTCCCGGTTCATAGGTGAACCCCCTATATTTTCAGGTAGTTCATTTTGAACTCCCCCATTATTTGAGGGTGGGTCATTTTGATCCCCTTCATTTTCTTCAGCTTCAAAGGAGTTATCTATATTAATTTGGCATCCCACATGTAAATAAAAATGATTGGATGTGGTTGCACCACTAGCTGAAGCTCGCTCAAATTTTGTTAATAAATCTAATTCTGCTAAAGACTTGATGTGTCGCTTGACTGTCGAGCGAGATAATGATGTTTTTTCTGCTATTGTATCCATCGCAGGCCAGCAGTAGCCCTGGTCATTAGCATTATCTGCCAACGCTAATAAAACTATTTTTTTATTGGGTTCGAGATTATTTTGCCACCGAAATAATGTTCTCAATCCAATATCAAAATGCTCACTAGTCTGCTCAAAAGTAAGTCCTTCCTTTTCTTTATACTTAAAAACGTGCTGTCTGAAGTCGAGAGAATATGTCATGTGTAGTATTATGCCAGATTATAGATTTTTAGCTATAATCACTGTTTTACCTTTAGTTGTTTGCTTTGTACCTGGCATGAGCATTTATATTCAGGACGGCTTTGATGCCTTAAAAGCCAGTGTGCCTGAATGGTATTTATACGCCTTAGCCCTCGTTTTTATTGATACCTTTGGATTTAGACGAATACTGCGTAGTGTGTTAGTTCAGTATTTAACGAACAAATTTGGTAAATAATTGACAACACGGTTAGCCTGATGGTAACTGAAAAAATCATCTCAAACGCCCCTTATGTCGCTAGTGCTGCCACAGTGGTTGCTGGTCTAACACTCAAAGATTGGGGTGTCATTATCGGCATTATTCTTACCACTATTACTGTTGTGGTTAACTGGGTATATAAGCACAAGCAGGATAAACAAGAGACGGTTTTGTTTTATCAAAAGGTAAATGGAGGTGGTGCTGAGAAAGAGTAAATTCATCCCTACATTGTGGGGTGGAATGATCATTGAAAATTTTATTTCATTTTTTAAAAGTCATTAATTATCAAATCCATTTACTGATTTTAAGGATGATTGACTCATTTAATCTAACTCCTGTGTCAACTAGACATACCCTTTGCTGCGTCCACTTTGTTGTCATTTCTTAAAACAATAAAGAAGAGAGTTAATAAATGAATGATTTAATTCCATTTCAATTTGGTTCATCCGCCGTTCGTATCATTAATATAGAAGGCGAACCTTGGTTTGTGTCGAAGGATGTGGCTGAAGTACTAGGATATGCAACAGCATATAAAATGACACGCTCGCTTGATGAGAATGAGAAGGGGCCCCAGATTGTGGGCACCCTTGGTGGAGCCCAGGAGCTAAGCCTCATCAGTGAATCAGGACTCTACTCAGCTATCCTAAAAAGCCGCCGCCCTGAAGCCAAAGCTTTTAAAAAATGGGTTACCAACGAAGTGTTACCTACTATTCGCAAAACCGGCGGTTATATAGCAGGACAAGAAAATGATTCACCTGAAGTAATAATGGCAAAAGCGTTACAGGTGGCACAGTCTATTATTGAAACTAAAGCCAAACAGCTAGCTGTTGCAAAGCAAGAGACAAATGAAGCCCTACCTAAAATTGAGTTTCATGATCAAGTAGCTCAAGCGCCTGATGCAATTACAGTGGGAGAAGCTGCCAAAATCATTGGTACTGGCCGTAATCGGTTATTTGAATATATGCGTCAGATTGGTTGGGTGACCCGTTATAATGAGCCCTATCAAAGTAAAATTGGACAAGGTTTACTTAATGTGAAACTTAGTCAATTTGAACACCCCATGAAGGCCTAAAGAAAAAAGTAACTACGTTAGTAACAGGGAAAGGGCTAACGAAGTTACAACAAATGTGGATTCAACTACATTAGAAAACTATATTGCAGAAAGAAATTAGCTTAAAGTTTCTAAATTACACGAGTAGTGTAGTTTGAACGGCTTCTACGTAGATTACTTAGATAACCTAATATATGGTTACATTTCAGATTCCTTGAGAAGTAATATTTATAGCCCACCTCAGTGGTTTTTTTGTTGTATTGAAAATCATAATACACAGTCAGTGTAAAAAATAAAGAATGCTTATCGCAATAATCAACAATATTAGTTATGGTCGGTCTTGCTTTCCTAAGCACTACCCACCGCAAGGCTGACAGTTTGCTTTATCGCTGTCAGCCACTCTGAAGTCAAAGATGGTCATGATAGGTCTTTATTCGGAAAACCACCAATGTTGATTATCATTTATATATTCAATAAGAAGCTAATTTCTTCACAGGCGGATTCAACTAATATCATATACCCCTGTGCTGTTGGTTGTGACTGTATTACTTCTGCTTTTGTGTAAAGTAATAGCTTTCTACATTTGCAATAACCGTTAATCATAAGAAATACTTTCTGCTTTTCGTCGAATCGAATATATGTTTTCGCTATAACATAATCTTTATAGACCTTTGGTGAAGAAAGATAAATAAAAACATCACTAACTCTTACCGCTATAGAGCAATGAATTGGTTTGCTGGATTTTTCATTTCTCTTAAAGGCTATTTTTTGATCATAAATGACTCCAGCAAAACTGATATGAGTTCAGAGTTGCTTTTTAGCCGCTTGAAAACTCACTCAAGAAAAACACACACTTGGTGTAATATTTACGACTAACCGAGTATATACTTGACACAAATTACTATATTAGAAAGTGAAGCATTTTTTTCCTTTATATGGCGGCTTTTATTCCTTTTTAGCCGCCTTTTTTATAATTTATAAACACAATATGCGTAAAAACTGTAAATACTCACTATATAAATAGTTTATTTAGTCAATAATGATTAATGAGACCCGCATAACCTCAAACGCCTATTGCCCACATATGTGGGCTTTTTTGAGTATTTCAGACTTATATATCATTCAGAAAATCATCGAGTGCTTCTTGCATTTTAGAGGGTAAGTCAGCAAAATGTATGACTAATTCAAATCCAGCCGAAGTTAACATTGAACGTATGACTTGTGCTTTTGCATAAATTGATAGCTTTTGAGAATTGTGGAACCCTCTCACTAAAACTAATATTTCTTGACCTTTATTAATATTAGTGTCTGTAGTGGCAATAACACCATTTTCATTTATGTATGTTGCTGTAAAGTAAATAAAATTATTGAGATATTTGATTGTTCCTGGCCAGTTCACCTTCTTGCCAACTCCATTATCTTTATCAGAGATTATTGTGCTTACCATAGCTAGTCCTCGGATGATACAACACAATTTAATATTAGTTATCTATTCGTATTAATGTATTATTACTGTGAGTATAAAAAACACTATTTGTGTAGTTAAATTAATTTTTGCCAGTACTATTTACTGAGCAGCACTATATTGATTACGGAAAAGCTTATGATTGTTTACTTTATTGGCGGCTTTTATTCCTTTTCAGCCGCCTTTTTTTCAATTACTACAAGTACACGGTTTGTGTAATTTATGAGAGTGTTTACTATACAATGCAGAGGTGCTGGTTAATAATTATCAGTGAAACTTATCTAAGCTCAAACACCCATTGCCCACTCCGGTGGTTTTTTTATATACACAAACCGTGTAAAAAATTCTATTATTACTTTTCAAAGTAATACAGTGTTGATCACAATGCAGGCGTTAAAACTTCCGCGAAATCAATGTTTTGTTCCACTTTGGCGGACCTTTTTTTTCAGACAATAAAATTAAACACAATTTGTGTAATAAAATATAAGATAAGCTTTAAATTTTAAAACTGTACTATATAGTTGCTACTGTAGTTTAAACGCAATGAAACACTCGGAAAATATAATGACCTTGCATCCCTTATGGTCATTACGTTATATAGTCCTTTTATAATATTGTTTTATCCATATTGCCCACATTTTGTGGGCTTTTTTTGTTTATTAAAAAATAAACGCAGTTTGTGTAATAAAGTACTGTACTATTCAAGAAATGTGAAATACATACTATAATTTCTAGTGTAGATAGCGACCCTCCGCCAGCGGCCTTTCATTTTAAGGCTGCTGGATTTTCTATACTGTCACTAGGCTTTTTCACTATTGTTTCCAATAACTACTTACCCATTACTTAATAAACACAGTCTGTGTTAAATATAATGGTATAAGCATGATGTACTTAAAATAAGTACTATAGTTTCTATGCATTCAACGAAAACGCACCATTGTTCAGCGCTCTTTGTTGTTCTAGATCGCTGCATTTTTAGTTCTATCTCTATTTCACTTCATAGATGTAACCCACTTAAGTTAGTTTTTTATTTAGGTGTCAATCATGCCACTCATACTCTTATCAGTTTTATTTTTCTCAATATATCATTACTCACTAACTACTGACGTTGATAGCAATACTAAAGAACATCATGCCTAAACGCACACCACGCCCCTGTCGTTCATTAGGTTGTAGTGGATTAGCTCGTGAAAGGCACGGCTATTGTGAAAAACATAAACAACAGGCTTCAAATGGCAAAAGAACAAAGGTAACCGTCATCAGCGTGGCTATGGTAAGCAATGGGAGCGGTTACGTAAATTGATATTAGAGCGTGATACTTATCTATGCCAAGTGTGTTTATTAATGAATAAATTAACGCCAGCCAATATTGTTGATCACATTAAACCCAAGAGCCAAGGCGGTAATGATGCGCTTGAAAATCTACAAGCCATCTGTCGTCCTTGTCACCAGAAAAAAACAGATCAAGAAAAAAATCATCAGCGCTGAGGCTGCCTGAGAGCCTTTCTAAGCAATGCCGCCCACAATTAATGGCAAGGTATTAATAATAATGCCATAGGGGGGCGGGGTTAATCTCTGGGGCTTATAGCTAGGTATCGAGCGCTTCAGGATTTTTTTTACGTGCGCGAAATTCAGGAATTTTTTTGGGATATAAACAAGTGACTTATTGTGAGAGGTCGAAAACCACTACCAACAGAACGCAAGAAGTTGCGAGGCAATCCGGGTAAGCGGCCACTAAATATTAACGAGCCTGACTTTGACCAGGTTGTGGATATTGACCCACCAGAATGGTTAGAAGGTATAGCAAAAGAGTGTTGGGAAATGTTAGCGCCACAACTGGTGGCTGCAAAAGTGGTCAAGGGAACAGACCTACACAACCTTGAAGCGTTCTGTGAAAACTATGCGCTCTGGCGTCAAGCAACAGAGGAGTACAAATTAGAAGGGCTGACGGTGAGCACACCCAATGGTGGGTTGAAAAAAAATCCTGCTATTACCGTAGCGAATGAAGCGTTAAGCCAAGTGAAGGCATTTGGTGCTTTGTTGGGGCTTGATCCATCAAGCCGAAGTAGGATCATGGTAGCGAAACCGGAAACGCCTAAACCAGAAAAAAAATCGTTTAGTTCCTTGCTTCCAAAATAATGTCATATTCTCATGTTGATACTGCAAACATCTATGCTCGTCAAGTTATAAGCAAAAAAGTGGCGGCTTGTAAATGGGTACGTCTGGCATGTCAGCGCCACTTAGATGATTTAAACAAATCACAACAAACAGATTACCCGTATTACTTTGATGAAAATGAGGCACAACGTTTTTGTGAATTCATGGAAATGTTACCTCATGTAAGTGCTGATTGGTTTGGGAAGACTATAGAACTATCTCCATGGCAGTCTTTTATTTTTAGTTGTATTTATGGTTGGCGGCGTAAGCGAGATAAAAAGCGGCGCTTTCGAGAGGCTTATATTGAAGTACCTCGAAAAAATGGTAAGTCGCTAAAAGCCGCTGGGGTAAGCTTGTTCGGACTTGCATTAGACGGTGAATATGGTGCTCAAGTTTACTGTGGTGCAACGACTCGGATACAAGCATTTCATGTTTTTAAACCTGCTAAGTTGATAGTCGACAATACACCAAAGTTACAAAGTGAGCTTGGCATAGAAAGCTTTGCTTCCAATCTAAGTTGCCCTGCGACAGCCTCTAAATTTGAACCCCTCATTGGTAACCCTGGCGATGGTGGTTCACCCTCTTGTGCAGTGATTGATGAGTATCATGAGCATAAAACGGATGACTTATATCAATGCATGAAAACAGGGACACGCTCTAGAAAGCAGCCGCTTATTTTTATTATTACCACCGCTGGGAGTAATATAGGCGGTCCTTGCTATGACAAACATTTAGAAGTAAAAAAAGTATTACAGGGTGCTCAAGACAATGACCGTTTGTTTGGTATTATTTATACCATTGATGAGGAGGATGACTGGACAACCGTCGAGTCACTTAAAAAAGCAAATCCAAATTTTGGCATCAGTATGGATGCCGAAGACTTTATTTTTGATCAAGAGCAAGCGGTTCTCAATACCAGTCAACAGAATGATTTTAAAACTAAACATTTAAATATATGGACTAGTGCAAAATCTGCTTGGTTAAACCTTGAAGACTGGAATGCTTGTGCTGATAAAACATTATCCCTAGAAAACTTTAAGGGTGATGAGTGTTGGCTCTGTATTGATCTGGCAAGTAAAATTGATATCTGCGCCCTGGTTTTATTGTTTAAGAGAATCATTGGCTCTAAAGACCATTATTATGCCTTTGGTCGTTTTTACCTGCCTGAAGCCACCGTGCATTATCCATCAAAAAACCGCAGTAGTTATGAAACATGGGTCAATGATGGGCATTTAATTGCCACTGATGGTGAAGAAATAGATTTCAATTTTATTCCAATACTGTGGACAGTTTTTGAATTATAAAACATTGCTCTACAGGCCATGTACCATAGGAAGGAGGAGTTTATTGCATGTTAAGCCTCAGGCTATCTTGCAATAAAGTATATGAGAGTAGAGCACTCCCCCCGTAAACACTAACATACAACACCTATAAAACTGTCCGCAGTATTGTTATTCAAGAAGAAGTATTAACGCTTGCCAGTGACTTTGATGTAATAGAAATACCTTATGATGAATGGCGAGCGACACAGCTTGCTCAACAACTGGCAGCACAAGGTGCCAATCCTATTCAGTATCCTCATACAGTTAAAGCCTTATCGCCTCCGATGAAAGAGCTGGAAGCTGCAATTAAAGCAAAGCGGTTTCATCATGATGGGAATCCCGTGTTTAAATGGATGGCCAGCAATGTTGTTGCAAAGGCTGACAACAATAACAATCTATTCCCAAATAAAGAAAAGCCAGAAATGAAAATTGATGGCATTGTCGCTTTATTGATGGGAATCGGTAGAGCCATTGTGCTTAATGAAGATACGACAGTTAATAAAGCCTACGAAAACCACGGCATACGTTTTCTATGAGTTTTTTTAAAAAACTATTTACCAAGAGTCAGGCAATCCCGTTTGATTCTCATGCTTTACTGCAAGCGTTAGGTATTGCTTATGAAACCGATACCAATATCACGGTTACGCCTGAAAGTGCCATGCGCTGTAGTACTGTATTTTCCTGTGTTCGGGTATTGGCCGAGTCAGTTGGGCAGCTACCACTGAATTATTTTGTTCAGCAGGATAAAAAACGAGTGAAAGCCACTGGGAGCCGTCTTTATAACCTCCTTAAACTATCGCCAAATAGTTATATGACGTCCCAAGAATTGTGGGAATTGTGTATTACTCATTTATGTTTGCGGGGTAATTTCTACGCTTATAAAAATACAGTAAAGGGTGAGCTACGGGAGTTATTACCCTTAAACCCTGACAGTGTTGAACCGAAGTTACTGGATAATTACACGCTGGTTTATGATGTCACCTTTGCTAATGGTAGCCGTGATATTCTCACTGCTGATCAAGTGTTTCATGTGAAAGGTTTTTCCTTTGATGGCATTAAAGGCTTGTCACCGATTGCTTATGCCCGTAATGCTATTGGTTTGGGATTAGCCACTGAAAAACACGGCGCTAAATTATTCAGTAATGGTGCACGTCCGGGGGGGATTTTAAGCACTGATCAAACCTTAAATGATGATGTGGTTAAGCGCGTCAAACAAAGCTGGGACGATCAATATCAAGGCTTAGATAATGCCCATAAAGTCGCGATTTTAGAGGCTGGCTTAAAATGGGTGAGCGTGGGTATGACGTCAGATGATGCCCAGTTTTTGGAAACCCGAAAATACCAACGCTCTGAAATCTGTGGATTATTTCGCGTGCCGCCCCACATGATAGGCGATTTAGAAAAAGCCACGTTTTCCAATATTGAACACCAAGCGCAAGAGTTTGTGGTCAATGCACTAGTGCCGTATTTAACCCGGATTGAGCAGCGTATTCAGGTGAGTTTAATTCCTGAAGTCAAACGTGCCAGCCACTTTGCCAAGTTTAATGTGAATAGCCTATTGCGTGGGGATATGAAGTCCCGTGCCGAGTTCTACACCAAGCTACAACAAACGGGCTCCTTATCCCCCAATGAAATCCGTGCCTGGGAAGATTTAGACCCACGTGACGGTGGTGATATTTATTTAACCCCCATGAATATGCTGATTAA
Source organism: Spartinivicinus poritis (assembly GCF_028858535.1). Lineage (NCBI taxonomy): Bacteria > Pseudomonadati > Pseudomonadota > Gammaproteobacteria > Oceanospirillales > Zooshikellaceae > Spartinivicinus > Spartinivicinus poritis. The sequence continues at coordinate 597 of NZ_JAPMOU010000075.1, read as the reverse complement.
TGGTAAAGAGCCAGAGAAAAATGAAACTAACTAAGATTGCTAAACCGTTTGAAATTAAATCGGTAGACGAGTCAGGGGTATTTTCAGGTTATGGCTCGGTGTTTGAAGTCGAAGACAGTTATGGTGATGTGGTTGAAAAAGGTGCTTTCCTGCAATCGCTGAATCAGTGGCAACAAAAAAATAAGCTACCTGCTTTGTTATGGCAGCATCGTTATGATGAGCCTATCGGCATCTATACCAAAATGGTGGAAGATAACCATGGCTTGTATGTTGAAGGTCAATTATTAATTGACGATGATCCTTTAGCGAAGCGAGCTTATGCCCATTTAAAAGCGGGTTCAGTCACTGGGTTATCCATTGGCTTTACCACGCCCAAGGGTGGCGGTGAATGGGATGAAGACACCGACACCTATCGTCTAAAACAGGTGAAATTATGGGAAGTGTCCTTAGTGACATTTCCTGCCAACGAATCGGCCACGGTTGATGGCGTGAAATCTGCCATTGATGGTGGCCCAAAAACCTTCCTAATTATCATCATGCCTAAGCTATATTTAGTAGCTTACCTGGTAGCGGAGGTGTTCTCAGCGCTACAAATGC
>NZ_JAPMOU010000074.1 GCF_028858535.1 Spartinivicinus poritis | reverse complement strand
GTTTACCCAGAAGTCCTTTTTGGGAAGCTAACGTGACATAACCTAGTATTCATTGCAAGTTTATGGGTAATTAAATGACATATGTGTTTAGAAGCAGGGGGAAATTTACAACAAGGTGCTACGGCTTTTATTTATCAGTGTCACTCAGCAACTCATCAGCGTTGGAGATGGAGTGGTTATACTATTCAAAATCAAGCAAATCCTAGTTTGGTTTTAGATTATTTTGTAGATAGCGGTCGCGTTGGTGTTTGGAGTCAGCATAATCGATCAAACCAGAAATGGTTTTGGCAGTCTGCTCATACTAGTCGCAATACTCCATCATATCAGCAACAAAATAACTCCAACTATCAACACTACTGCAATACAAAAGACTACAAAGCTGGTCCTATATGGGATCAACAACATGCTAATAGGGCTTGTCCAGACATCTGCCGTGCCTATAATGCTGAATGGACAGGACATTGGAATACCATAGAATGGAATACAATGTCAGTTTGCCAGTGTAAACGTTGCTAATATTACGATTCATTTTTAATGGGTATGAGATTAAACTTAAGTCATCACAATTAACTATTTAAACTAGGAATTAACAGCATAATGAATAATCAGGTTAATGTTAGTCAAAACGACTCAAGAACAAGCTGCCTAAAAGAAAACCAATGGGGTATGTTATGTCATGTAGCTGCTTTTTCTTTTTTTATAATACCTTTTGGTAATGTAATTGGCCCGTTAGTAATATGGCTTTTAAAGAAAGACGAATACTATTTTGTTAATGAACAAGGGAAAGAAGCCATTAATTTTCAAATAACAATGCTTATTATATTGTTCGCTTGTTTTATTCTTTGTTTCGCCTTTATTGGTTTTTTATTGTTACCAATTTTTATTATTTTTAATTTTATTATAACTATAGTAGCATTCTCAAAAGCTTCAAAAGGTATATCTTATAGATACCCTCTATGCTACCAATTTATCAAATAAATAAGCCCATATATAATGCAAAAATTTGTAAAGCTAACCGCAGACTGAAAACGTTGTCAGGAGGCCATTGAATAGTGGCTTCCTTTAATAAATCGATATCTCATCTACAGTAAGTCATCACATAGTTGACTTTGACAACTATTTATCATAATACTAATTTCAGAGTAGTTTTGTATAGCTACTTTATACACTAAATATTACTTGCTAATAAGTTAAGTTATCTATAAGCAATTAATAATATTACTATTAATGCTATTAATTAGTTCTCTGTGATATTTATGATAATAAACAACATACTTCACCCCTCAAAACTAAACCTTAATAATACTATTAGTAAAAGTGGAACGTTAGGAAGCTATCACATTAAACTCCTAGATCCAGATAGCCTTACCTTTGAGCGATCAGTAACAAAATCAGTCTTTCATCGACGTTCTCAAGAGCTACAAAAAGTATGTAAGGATTTGAGTTTATACAAGCAAGCTAGAATGAATACGTTCCTAGAAAGAGCAGGCATAATTGCAAAAGATGGCAAACATAAACACCTACTCATTCAGCAAGAACAAACCAGAAAATTACATAACACACTCGTACGTTTAGGAATAGACTTAGATCGTGAGTCAATTGTTGAGTTAGTGCAGTTGCAAGACTCAATTGATCTATGGAAACGAACTAATCCAACTGAAGTTAAACAACGAGGTAGTTTACTAGCACATTTAGAGCGTGAAATTACAGAGCGCATACAGTATCAAGAAACTAAGCAAGCAATTATAGCAGCCATTAAACAAGACTATACCTAATACGAAGATTTCCATAGTCGAAAGAAATCCCAATCACCTATATATAATAGGTGATTGGGATCAAAAATGGTGATAACAAAACCTAAAACTGATTAGCAAAAGCTATATATTGTATTGGATGAAATCAATCAGAAGGCACAAAAACTCATTTTTGTCATATATTTTTACATGTCTTCATAAATACGGTTTAGATAAACAGATCACACTAGACTAATAAATACATATAATATTATGTATTTTTGAGAATCAAGTCACATTATATAATTATTATTAAAACCTGCTATTTTTTGATTTATTTACACTACAACTTTTATCAGCTGTATCCAATACAATAAATAAAGGACTATATTAAGTTGGCATGATTTATGTATAAAGGCGAGAACATAAAACATTCTTTAATAAATGTAGTAGGTCTCTTCCATGAAATCCATGAAAAAAGCGCTTGGTGTATTAGCATTATCTCTTGCTGGTACTACTTCTGCTACTGCTGGTTTGCTTTCTATCGAAGGCGGCCAAGTTGGTACTTTACCAGGTAATCACAACCCAAGTGGCGGTATTACCAAGCCTGGTTTACAAGTTACTTATGGTGGCAACCTGAAAGCTGATGCCAATGTTAACCTTACTTATGAGTTTTTAGGCTCTGAAGCATCCTTTGAAAACATATTCTTGACCATCAATGGCCAAGGCTTTAACAACAAACAAACTCAAGCAGGACAAGAAATATTTGACTCAGTTCTACAAGGAAACTGGTTAAATTTCAGCTTCAAAACCCCTCATGCCACTGTTGCTAATGGCAATAACAACGACAACAATATTCACCAAGCTGACTTGCTGAAACCTTCTTTTTTCCTAGCAGCTGCTGGTGAAAATAGCTACTACATTGGTTTAAATGACGATGGTGGGCACTTTGATTATGACTTCGATGACATGGTTTTGAAAGTGACTGCAACTAAAACACCGACACCTGTACCCGTACCTGGTACTGTAGCTCTAATCGGCTTAGGCTTGTTAGCACTACGTAAGCGTAATCGCTAATTTCCTTCTCGTTTGACTCTTTAGCCCACACTTTGTGGGCTTTTTTATGTCTTGGTAAAAGAGTCTCATTATAGCTCGCTCAATCGAATTAAAAGGCCTTTCCCCCTTCTTCAAGACTATCCTTTACCTATAGAACCTAAGCACTACCCGCCAGCACTTTATATTCAAGTTGTTGCCGCTCGATCTACATTCTCAACCCTAACCACCGCTACAGAGATACTCTATTTCTCCATATTTTTAGCTTTTAAGCCACCACCAAACATCCATCCACACTTTATAAATCAATATGAGTTAAGCCTATTGATCAAAAATCAAGCTGGCAATAAAAACGCAAACTAGTTAATATGTTCAAAAGTTATACGTCACTAATAGTTAGTTCAGATGGATTATTTTCATGATAAAGAAGCTTATGTTTTTGCCCTTTGCACTATCTGCTTCGGTGTATGCAGACATTTGTATTCAAAGTGGCAGTACTATTCACTATACAGACTACACATGCCGGGGAAACTCGGCAAATACTCCTTTTCTAATCGCTTATGAATAAACTCATAAAACTTTTCCGAAATATAATAATATTACTGCTACTCGCTATCAGTGCACTTTGGATTGCTCTTGCAAGGCCAATTAATTTTACACAAGGCTCATACGCGCCAGAATTCATTGTAAAACCACAATTTCTCGAAAACCACGTTCAACAGTTGAGTCAAGCGTTTCTACCCCGCAACAGTGATAACCCAGCCAACTTAATCAAGGTTGCAGAATATATTAAAAGCAATCTAAACCAATCGACAGATAATGTTGAGTTACAATATTTTAATGTGGGTAATAGCCGTTATGCAAATGTATTAGCTTACTACGGCCCTGAAAGTAATGAAACAATAGTAGTTGGTGCACACTATGATGCATATTCTGTATTCCCAGGCGCTGACGATAATGCCTCTGGTGTAGCAGGCCTGATTGTGCTCGGGCAGTTACTTGGAAAAACAAAACTCAATACTCGTATTGAATTAGTCGCCTATTCGTTAGAAGAACCACCATTCTTTGCTACCCCAAATATGGGGAGTGCAATACATGCTAAAAACTTAAAAGACAAGTCAAAAAACATCAAAATAATGATTTCGCTTGAAATGATTGGTTACTTTAACAATGAGAAAGGCTCACAACACTACCCATCAAAATTGCTTGAACTCATTTATCCTGATAAAGGCAACTTTATTGCTGTAGTGGACGAAGTCTTTTCAAACCGAGCACAAGGCGTAAAGTCAGCTATTAATCGCCATACCGACTTACCTGCTTACTCTATTAATGCACCATTATTTATACCTGGCATCGATTATTCTGATCACAGAAATTATTGGGAACAAGGTTACCCTGCCGTCATGGTGACAGATACCGCATTTTATCGAAACCTTAAATATCACACAGCAGATGATACTTATGACCGGCTAGATTATGAGAGGATGGCCAAAGTTATATATGGAGTATTTAAGTATCTACAAGAGATTGACTCTCAGAGATAAGCTATATGACTAAACTAAAAACTTAAAAAGCTATCCTGTGCCGGGCAACAAATAGGGGTAATCAATAACTACCCCTTCACCCCACCGGCAGTTAATCCACTGACTAACCAGCGTTGACAATATAAAAACACTAACGTAATTGGTAGGCCAGAAAGCACTGCGGCAGCAGCAAAATCGCCCCATAAGTAATTTTGTTCATATAAATACTGTTGTGCACCGACTGCCAAGGTGAGCTGCTCAACGTCTAATAATAATACTGATGCCATGGGATATTCAGTAATCGATGTAATAAAAGCTAAAATAAACACAACAACTAAAATAGGCACGCTTAATGGTAATAAAATGTATCGAAATGCCTGCCAAGTGGAAGCACCATCAACAATGGCTGCCTCCTCTAACGATGCATCAATAGATTCAAAATAACCTTTTATTGTCCAAATATGCAGCGCTAACCCACCTAAAGAAGCAGTAATTAATGCACCATGCGTGTTAATACCCAACCAGCTGACATGTTGCCCTATTTGATCAAATAGGGCATAAATTGCCACCAGAGATAATACTGGGGGGAACATTTGAAATATCAGCATGCTTTTTAACAAGAAACCTTTGCCTTTAAATCTAAGTCGAGCAAACGCATAAGCCGCTGTTGTTGATAGCAATAAAATTAAACCTGCAGAAATCGCTGCCACTTTTATTGAGTTCCATAGCCAGGTCAACACTGGGAATGGAGGCTGAGTGATAGAGCCATCAGCGTGGCTAAAAGGAATTCCCAAGGCAAGCGACCAATGCTCTAAAGTAAACTGACTAGGAAATAAGTCTCCTGTTGAGAAGTTACCTGTACGAAAAGAAATGGACACAACCATCAACAGTGGGAAAATGATCAGTGCAACAAAGCCACACAACCCAATATGGGATAACCACACCCGGTATTTTGTAGATTTTGCTTGTACAATCGCCATAATTATACCTATCATGAATCATTTTTAGGTGTAAAAATAAAGTGGTATAGACTCACAGCGAAGGATTCTTTAGGCGAGGCCACCGAGCGATGAAGCCCCAGGAGTTTAGATAAACTAAATGACTGGGGTGAAGAATGATGGTAACAAAGCCCTTGTGCCCTAGGGGTATAAAAATCATTCGCGAAGAGTATAATTATCCCTCTAGCTTCGATAGCTTAAGTTTTGCCAAAGCTAATGCCCCCACTAATAGAAAAATGAGTGTGGCAATCGCAGCAGCCAAGCCAAAGTTTTGACCAGAATCCTGAAAAGCGATTCGATAGGTATAACTCACTAATAAATCCGTTGTCCCTGCCGGGGTGGTGGCACCAATGATATCTGGTCCACCATTAGTTAATAGGGAAATCAAGACAAAATTATTAAAGTTGAAAGCAAAACAGGCAATTAACAAAGGGGTTAATGGTTTAATAATCATAGGCAAGGTAATTTTAAATAAGTTATCCAGCGGTCCTGCCCCATCCATTGCAGAAGCTTCATATAAGTCTTTGGGAATAGACTGCAGTAACCCCATACACAACAGCATCATATAGGGATAACCAAGCCAGGTATTGACTAGTAAAATCATTGATTTAGCTAAGAATGGCGATGTAAACCAGTCAAGCTTAATACCCAACAGCTGAAATAATATCAGGTTTATTTCACCCGCATTCTGGTTAAATAAACCTTTAAAAACCAGGATAGATATAAACGCTGGTACAGCATAAGGTAAAATTAACATTACCCGATAAAAGCCTTTACCTTTAACTTGGTCCCATTGTAGTAAACTTGCTAGAAACAAGCCTACTATAAAGGTAAATAACACACTTAATAAAGAAAATACGAAAGTCCAAACAAAAATTTGAATAAATGGTTCTCTAACACTGTCATCGAACAACACACTGGTATAGTTATCTAAGCCTATACTTACTGTAAACCCCGGTGGGTAAGCTTCACCCTGGTTATTTTCATAAAACCCGGTGTGCCAGTTAGGTGACAACTGTTCACCTGTTTGATTATTTATTAATAAATCATTTTCAGCTAATTGATACAGAGATTTGCTCGCAGCAAACTGGCGCAAACCTGTCATTGACAGTAAAGCTCCATTCGGCAACTCTAGGGTTAATTGTTTTAATGATTTTTTTAGTTTAATGATATCTTTAATAGCTAATGATGACTGAGCAGGAAGGGATTGTGCAGTATGTATACTTACTGTTTTTGGCTGACCATCTAGCTCAATATTATTTGATAACCACTGCTGCTGACTAAACAGATCAGTTAAAGCAATTTGTAACTGGCTGCCCTGTTTAAACACTTTAAATGAATAGCGCTGACTCTCATCAATATATCGCTGCTGTATGAAATAGTCCTGTACTTTATCAAGTGTTAGTAAATTATTACCACTATAGTTAGTAAGGCTAATGCCTACCGTATATAACAATGGGAATATAATAAAACAGGTTATTCCTGCCACGGCAGGGAAGGCATAACGAAGGCTATAAGCACGCTGACTAATAAACACATACAGCCCCCCACTGAATACAACAAGAAATAAAAGTGCTAACCCCATCTGCTGCTGGGCATATAATATTGTTATTAAGTAGAGGCCCAAGCCCCCCACACAACCAAATAAACCCTGCTTAAGCCATTGGTTATACTTTATTTTTTGAATGGGGGCCAAAGTTAATATTGTCAACATATTAATATTTTACTGCTTTGTTTATTTCTTGTGGGTAATACGTTTAGCCGCATCATCTAAAGCTGCTTTCACCGATTGCCGACCAGAAGTAATATTAGTTAGCGCAGGCTTCATTGCTGCCCAAAATGCACCCATTTCAGGTACACTTGGCATAGCCTCACCTAATTTGGCATTTTCAAATGTTGCTTTAATATTAGGGTCTTTACTTAACTCAGCCATTAGCTGTTTATTCGCTACAGCACCAAGTGGTACATCCTTATTAATTGTTTTTAAGCCTTCAACCTTTAACATATACTGTTCAAGAAACTCAACGGCTAACTCTTTATTTGGGCTTGCCGCATTAATCGTCGCCGCTAACACGCCAGTAAAAGGCTTACCTTGTTTATTATTAATGCTGGGAATACTCGTTACACCAAAATCAATACCGCTTTTCTTTAAGTTACTCCATGACCAAGGTCCATTAATCATCATAGCAACTTCGCCTTTATTAAAGGCAGCATCCATTACCCCATAGTCAATACCTTTTGACATTACCCCTTCGTCAATCAGGCGCTTAATCATATTGCCAGCAACAAGCGAACCAGCATTATTCACACCAGTGTCTTTTACATTATAGCCAGATGCTGTCTTTTTGAATGCATAACCACCATTACTGGCAAACAACCCCCAAGAAAAATAGGTGTTATTATAGTCCCACATAATGGCTTTTTTATTTTGCTTTGCCAGTTGCTTATGTAATGTAAAAATGTCATCGAATGACTTAGGAGGAGAAGCAATTAGTTGCTTATTATAAATTAGCCCAACCGCTTCTAACGCTATAGGATAGCCATATACTTTGCCATCAATAGTAACGGCATCCCAAGTAAAATCAGCAATGGATTGCTTGGTTTGTTTGCTAGGGTTAATCGGAGCAATCAAACCACTTTTCGCCCACTCTCCAAAGCGGTCATGAGCCCATATAAAAATATCAGGTCCATTACCAGTGGCAGCAGCCTGCTGAAATTTATCAGTCGCTTTATCAGGATGAGCGACTTTTACCACTATTTCGGTATCTTTAGTAAAGCGATCTGCAACTTTTTGTAAACCTTTATAGCCTTTATCGCCATTAATCCAAATAACCAGTTTTCCTTCCTCAATGGCTGCTTGAGCTGAATTAACACCACCCAGACTAATTAAAGTACCTAATGATAGACAACTTATTATTTTTTTAATCATATAACTTCCCCTTTAATTATTTTTTTGGTTGTACTCGTTCGATAAAATATTGCCTTATATTTTTTATTCCTACTCGTTCAGCCTCTTCGACATAATTCAGCGCTTTGCTCACATTGCCCTGTTGTAACGCTTTATTAATAGCTTGTTCAAAGTAATGTTGGGTTTCAGGCTGAACTTGATGACTGGTAACTGGCTGCTTAGCCACAGATTGTACTGCATTAGGTGTATAGAACTTTGGAATATAAGGTTTTTTCTCATAAAAACTATTGCCTTCTTCCTCAACCATTAATTCGATATGCCCTGTAGGCGAATGTAATGCAATTGGATCTGGTATATCAGGTGGTTGATTATATCTGGCTTTAGCAAATGCTTTTGCCGGATGCACTAAAGTAGTCTGTCCTTGCATTTGCGCTGCTGTTGAAAAAATCACTAAATACATTTCATTATAAGGATTGCCTGGTTGGCTTCGATCAATACGAAAGGTGCCATCGATACTATCGGTTTTAAAGCCCCAGGCAGGCCGGTAAACAAAGTCCTCATCAGCAAGAATGCGTGTTATACGAAATTCACTATCTAACAATAGCACAGAAGGAGAATATACCGTTTTACCTGCTTTGCTATACAATTTAATCTGCATAGAGCGTTGATTAGCGGGTAATTTATATGCCGCTAGATAACTTTTACCAGTGTCAAACTCAAACACAGGTGAACCACTGTCAATTACAACATCTGTTGTTTTATTTGCTTCAAGCGGCTGATATTGCAAATTAGCGAGAGAAGAACAACATGATGATGCTGATTTTAGTGCCGTATTTGCCTGACTGACCTGCTGCTGGGTTGCTTTACTGATAACAGAACCTGTCCAACCTGTTATCGAGTAAACAATTAACACTGCACCTACCATAAGTTGGATTTTATATTTTATTGCCATTGCTAGTCCCAGAATATTGGGTTTTTAGAACCCAACCTACACTACACACTGGTTATGTTAAATGCAGGTTGTGCTTTTCATTTAATCGGTTTGATTACCACCAGGCTTCTACTTGAAAGCCAACCGTTATGCCATCATCTTCACCATCATCAATTGACTCACTAGCGGCATTATATTTATCACCATCCCATTTAGCGTAAGTAGCGAATGCACGTACGACAGGTCGAGCCCAAAAACTATTGCCTGCTGACCATTGCTGGGCTAATGTGACTTTTCTGAGATCAACGGTATCTTTACTACTATCTTGAGGTTTTACCCTGTCATAACCGACTTCAACTGCAGTACTCATCACATCATTCCATTTATAGACAGGGCGAACACCAAATGACATCCAGGTTTGTCCTTTGTCATCAGCTAAATCTTTTTTCTCATAAATACCGACATACATACCTTCAATATTATCGGTAAGGTTCACCACCCCCTGGTTAACAATGCGGTACATTTTGCCATTTTCAGCACGACTACCATTATGTCCAGTGCCTACCATGCCATCGGTTGCATACTGAAATGCTAGCTTATTAAAACCACCAAACCAGTCTGACTGAGTGTGTTGCGTCGTAAATAAATAACCTTTTTGATCATCGAAATTTAAATCATCCTGACGATCAGTTAAGTTGGCTCTGCCGTAATCAAAACCAAATTCTAATGAACCGCCTTCATTGACTTTTAATCCAGATAAACGAATATCAAAGGTATCATTCGCCACATTGGTACCAGACTGTGCACCTTCTGACATATAGTCTTCATCGGTATTACGCACCCAGGCGAGAGATAATTTACCAAAGCCAAGATCTATCCCTTCGATACCAGCGCCAGGTCCGGATACATCCCAATAGTAATAATCGTTGATATGTACGTCATGACGTTGATAATAACGTTTACCAGCCCATAGGGTAGCGCCTGGCAAAGCATCGATTACATTTTCCCCTTTTACATACATTTGTCTTAATGAGCCTTTTCCTCCCCCAACGTCATCACTGCCATCTAATGGCTCCCAGTCATTGGCTTGATTCGACACATAGGCAATCATTGAATCAACATAAAAGCGTCTTCCACCTTCATTGTATAACTCCTGCCCCAAACCAATTTCTGCATAAGTTTCACATTCATTCCCTAACCGATACTTTGCACTAGCCCCCCTAGCTTTAAAACAGGCTTGATCCCCTCCCCCCCAAGTCGTACCAATACCGGATCGAATATAGCCATGGAAATCAACCGCCAAGGCCTGCCCTGCAGAAACAGTCAATAATGATGCCGCTAGCCAGGTTGAAATGGGTTTAAGGTGAAAAGATGAAACAACACTTTTATTATTACTTGACATGATAATTGGTACCTTCACAGCTTTTGCCGAATAATTAGCACCTACTACAGGCAAGGGTGCTTTTGATCTATAACGTATCCGTGTAGTAATGTCCGTTTTATGCATTACCTCGTAGCAAAGGCAAGTGTATTCATCATGACGACTCAAGTCATCTAATACATCCTCCCTTAGCTCGTTATTGGGGGCGTAGAATAATGGCGTAGTGAATATCCTTAACAGGTACAAGGTGTTAATAAACTACCAATAAGTAATGATTAACTTCCTTGCAGATAATTTATCAACCTGTTAGGTTGACGAAATATAGCCAAAGCGAATGGTTTTTAGGGGCGGCCGTCGAGCGATGAAGCCCTTGAGTTTATGTATTTATAAATGATTGGGTGAAGAGCGACGACAACAAACCCTAAAAATCATTTGAGAAGGGTATAGATAAGAATAAATAATGGGGAACCTCTAAAAAAAAACACTTATAGAGGTACCCTTATATATAAGTGGCCAATAAATACTCATTGATAGAGTATTGTAGTTTCGAGTATTACTATGACATACGAAGGCAACGACCCATTTATTTTATTGCCCTCAAAAATATCAGTACCAGAAATCGCCAGTAAAATATTGGTTAGATCGTCACTTAACCAGTTACTGGCAAGTCATCACACGGCTAAATTAGTGTTAGTCCATGCACCTGCTGGGTATGGAAAAACCACCTTGGTTAGCTGAATCCCCCGCTCCTGTTGCTTGGTACTCGCTTGATACGGCTGATAACGAACCTACCCGTTTTGCAGCCTATCTGTTAGCAAGCTTAAAGCAGGCTATAGACTGTAGTACCCATACACTAGCTAGCGCCATGCGCGGACAAATTAATAATTTAGAGCTACTGTTTTCTCAATTATTTAGTGAGTTATCCCAACAAAACATTTCACCATTAACCCTGGTTTTAGATGACTACCACCTAATTAATAATGAGAAAATTCATCAGGGGATCAGCTTTCTAATTAAACATTTACCCAGTCAATGGCAAATAATTATTACTAGCCGCAGCATACCCCCACTGGGTATTAGCAATTTAAAATTAAAAGGCCAATTATTAGAATTAACGGCTGGCCAACTCGCTTTTTCACTGAATGATACCCAACAGTTTTTTGAGCAATATTTGCCCTTTAAGATCACATCAACTCAGGTGAGTGATTTATTACAACATGTGGAAGGCTGGCCACCGGCTCTACAACTAATGACGCTTTCTGCAGATAATGCCAAAGGTTTTTCTGACTTGGCCAATGCACTCGCTCAGGGCCATGCCGTTATTCTGGACTATTTAGCCGAAGAAGTCTTAGCGCAAGTTTCTTCTGAACTTAAAGAGTTTTTACTGCAAACCGCTATCCTTGAGCGCTTTAACCAGCAAATTGCCAGTGCCTTGACAGGCTTTCCCCAAGCACAGGCTTTATTGGAACAAATAGAAAAGCGGGGGCTTTTTTTAATTCCCCAAGATAATTTACGCCAGTGGTACCGTTATCACCCTCTATTTGCCAACTTTCTGTGCCATCAACTCACTAAAGAAAAGCCACAGCAACTTAATTCACTCCATTTAAAAGCCTGTGAAGCATGGAGCCAAGCAGGATACCCAGAAGAAGCACTTAAACATGCCCAACAAGCTAATCATCTTGAGACAGTTGCCAAGCTTTTAGAACAACATGGCTGGTCTTTCTATCAGCAGGGCCAACTTCAACTGCTCCAGCAAGCACTTGCTAATTTGGCTGATAACGTAATCGCTAGCAGTGCTAGGCTAACCATGTTAGCAGCCTGGATTGCGCAGGGGCAATATCAGTACGCAGAAGTAGCGCTTCTTTTAAAGCGGGCGGAAGTAATACTTCCCCAGCAGTTAGAAGCCAATCAGTGGCAAATTGTTGAAGGCGAATTTGCCACCGTGCAGGCTCAAGTGGCAATGAACCAAGACCATCCAGAGCAAGCGCATCAGCTTGCCGCTAAAGCATTAGCGCTGTTACCAGAAGAGCGTCATAGAGCTAGAATTGCCGCACTATCAGCCCTGGGCGAAGCACAATTCTGTCAAGGCAAACTCACCAAAGCCCAACAATTAATGGAAACAGTTGAAGAGCTGGCTCAACAACGTCAAGCCAGTCAAATCGTCCTTTGGACTTTATGCCAACAATCAGAAATTAGCGTCGCCCAAGGCTATCTGCAAAAAGCCTATCGTATTCAGGACAAAGCCATTCAATACGCCAATGAACACCAAGTAGCTCACCTGCCAACCATGGAGTTTATTCATCGGGCCCGTGCTCAGGTTTTATGGGAATGGCATAATTTGGCTGCCGCCGAAAAAAGTGCTTTGGAAGGCATTAATCGTTTAACTCAGCAAGATAAAAAGTGGTCTATGCAATGTTATGTGTTGCTTGCTAAAGTCGCATTAGCCCAAGGTGACCGATCGTTGTGTACTGATTATCTAGCCACTGTACAGCAGTTGTTGGATAAAGAAACTTACCACCGCGACTGGCAAGCAAATGCTGAAGCGACCCTGCTTACTTATTGGCATGCAACCGATCAACAGGATCTTATTTATCAGTGGCAACAACAAACCCATGAAGTGTCATCTGCTACAAACCACTTTGTACAATGTCAGGCCAGGAACATCGCAAGAGCTGATATTTATTTAAACAACTATACAACAGCTATTGATTTACTTAATGATTTACAACAGCAAGCCATTCGTTATCAACTCGTTACTGACCAAAATCGTAACCATATTTGCCTCGCTCATGCTTATTGGCTTCAAGAACAGCGAGAACAAGCATTAAACCACCTTTATCAAGCCCTTCAGTTAGCCAACACCACAGGCTTTATTGGCAGTTTTTTACGGTTAGGTAAACTGCTGGTTATCATGCTAAAAGCATTAATCAAAGAACAACCACTTAAGCCCCTTTCTCAACAGCGAGCAGAACGGTTAATTGAGTTATCTCGACAACAGCCTAATCTCAGTCAACAGAACAAACTCACCATTGATGAAGCAGTAATTGACGATATTTTATCGCAACCTAATGTACCGGAATTATTAAAAACCACCCCACTTACTAAACGGGAATGGCAAGTACTTAACCTGATTTATACAGGCTTAGGAAATGAGCAAATAGCTGATAAACTGGATGTTGCCCACAGTACAATCAAAACCCATATTCGCAGCCTTTATCAGAAATTAAATGTCGCTAATCGGCAGGAGGCTAAAGCGCTGGCTGAGCAGCTACTACAGCCTATTTATACACTTCGTGAATAATATTTAGGGGTTTTCTCAGCGTTTCAGCCAATGTTGAATAAAACCAGTTCAACATACATCATAAGACTCCAGACAGTACCAAGCAGCAGGATATTTTTCCGCCGCTCTTGAAGGCCCTTCCATGGACCTCAAGAGCTAAAAAGGCATCCTTTCCCAATAGCATATTTTTTAAAATTAAGGTTGCTATCGCAAGTCTTACAGTAGCAGACTTGCCCTTAGCTACAAAATACCCTACTACTTCATACATCGAGCTAATGTATGGCCGAAACGATTAATAAGCCCTTCACTTTCTCATCCCTCTAACTCCTCCCCAAAAAAGACTCGCTAGGGGGATGCCTAAAACAACCTTTCAGTTCAAAATAGCATTAACTATACCCTTCGCGAATGATTCGCTTTGGCTAAATATTACTCCTATAAAAAAGAGCACATCATATGCAATCACAACAAGAATGGTGGCGTGGTGGGGTCATTTATCAAGTCTATCCACGTAGCTTTTTTGATTCCAATCAGGATGGTATCGGTGACTTAGCAGGCATTACCCAAAAAATAGATTATATTGCCAGTCTTAATGTCGATGCTATTTGGTTGTCGCCTTTTTTTACCTCACCAATGAAAGACTTTGGTTATGACATTGCTAACTACCGCGATGTTGATCCAATTTTTGGCACGTTAGACGACTTTGATCAATTACTAAAAACAGCTCATAGTCATTGTCTAAAAGTCATTATTGATCAGGTCATGAGCCATACATCTGATCAACACCCTTGGTTTAAAGAAAGTCGTCGCAGTATAGATAATACTAAAGCAGACTGGTATGTTTGGGCAGACCCAAAACCTGATGGCAGCCCACCCAATAACTGGCTATCTATTTTTGGTGGTTCTGCCTGGGCATGGGATAGCCGCCGCAGACAATATTACCTGCACAACTTTTTAGCCAGCCAGCCAGATTTAAATTTTCATAATCCACAAGTCGTAGATCAAGTACTGGCAGATGCAGAATTCTGGTTAAAGCGTGGTGTTGATGGTTTTCGGTTAGATACCGCCAACTTTTACTTTCATGATGCTAATTTAACAGATAATCCTGCCAACCCCAGGATTCAATCTGCCAGCATTGGTGTTAGACCTGATAATCCTTATGCTTACCAACAACATATTTATGATAAATCGCGTCCCGAAAATATTGAATTTCTAAAAAAACTCAGAGCTTTATTAAATCGCTACCCGAATACAACGACTGTCGGTGAAATTGGCTGTGATCACTCCCTAAAAACCATGGCAGCTTATACATCCGGTAACGATAAATTACATATGGCCTACTCCTTCGACTTATTAACCGAGCAGTATAGCGCAGCGTTTATTCGTCATACCGTTGAAAGTTTAGAAACTGAAATTACCGATGGCTGGCCTTGTTGGTCAATAGGTAATCATGATGTCACTCGGGTGCTCAGCCGTTGGTCCAAACAACAAGATGAAGCCAGCCAAGCAAAGCTTTATCTTACATTATTAATGTCATTACGCGGCAGTATTTGTATTTACCAAGGTGAGGAACTGGGGTTAACTGAAGCAGAACTCTCTTTTGAAGATTTACAAGACCCTTACGGCATTAACTTCTGGCCTGAGTTTAAAGGTAGAGATGGCTGTAGAACCCCAATGCCTTGGCAACAAGATCAAATGAATGCAGGATTCTCTCAAGTGAAGCCTTGGCTGCCTGTTCCAGCAGAGCATTATATAAAATCCGTTGATGGACAGATAAATGATCCTGACTCGCTTCTGTCAATTTATCGAAGCTTACTGGCATGGCGTAAACAGCAACCAGCTTTAGTAACTGGAACTATTCAGTTTTTACCTTCCCCGCAAGATACCCTGCTTTTTACTCGGGAAAATGAACATCAACAATTAATGGTTGCTCTTAATTTAAGTAGTCAAGAGCAGGAGATAGCAATAACAAGCACAAACGCAAACGCAAACGCAAACGCAAACGCAAACGCAAACGCAAACGCAAACGCAAACGCAAACGCAAACGCAAAC
>NZ_JAPMOU010000073.1 GCF_028858535.1 Spartinivicinus poritis | reverse complement strand
TATTTTATCAGCCGTTGTTAGCCTATTACGACAAAGTCCCTTGGTAATTAGTCCGTCAGTTTCCCTCGGTAATGACACTAATACAGAATAGGTTTGTTTTCGTCTTCCTTCCAATAATTAATTATCAAATTTACCAGCTCATCAAAAACGGCAGGATTGGTGAAGCCTACTTGTATACTCATGGTTTGACCTTCAGTCTTAACAATGCCATGTCCATACCCCAATAGGTTCTCGGCTCCAGATTCACCCAAAATAATTTCGGAGTTAAGATCCCGATCCACTTTTAAAGCAACCTTGGTATCAAGGTTTGCTCTAAGAAGTGGGAAAACCACATCGTTACTAGGCCTCTGCGTCGCTAATACTAAATGAACACCAGCCGCTCGCCCCTTGGAAGACAATTTAACAATAATGTCCTTAGCATCCTTCTTAAATTCATTGTCCAGTATCCAGTCTGCTAATTCATCAAAGAAAACAACCTCTCTCGACATGCGTGAATCAGGATAACGTAGATTATAGGCTTCTATATCCTTAAGTCCTAAATCTTTAAGCTGGACATACCTTTCATTCATCAAATGTTCCAGCTCCTTGAGTCGAATTACAGCTTCTTCTTTATCTAAGACAACTGGATGAGCTAAATGCGAAGAATCTGAGTAGGAAGAAAACTCAACCTGTTTAGGATCGAACAATCTTAATTTCAAATTATCGGGCTTATTGGTCATGATCAAATCAGTAATCATATTATTCATTAAGATCGATTTACCTGATTTGGTTTGCCCTCCAATTAGCGCGTGAGGACTGGCTCCATCCAGCTTGAAGAAGCAACAATCATCTCCAAACTCATTCTGTCCTAGAAGGATTTTATTGTTAAAACCGTTGTCCAGCGTTTTCTGTCTATTGGAAAGCGTTCGCTTTATCAGTTCTGAAAAATAAACTATCTGCCTTTTATCCCTATCAAAAACAAGTACCATTAGGCCAGGTTCTGGATAGACTTGTCGCAGCGATAAACCCACTACGGACAAGAATGTACCACGCATATTGATAATCTTGCTCGCGTTTAGATTCACATCGCCGAGCAACTTAATAACGATAGAGTTCGGAGTTATTAACGTCTCTGAAAAATTCGATGGCAGATTTGAATGGCTTAATATCTTTCTCACGCCGGACTTAACGTTTTCAATGTCTATGGGATCCTCATCCTCAACAACAATATTGTTATCGAGATACTCTAGGCATTGTGTTACTAACGCCATTACTGACTTAGAATCACCTGCTGGTATGACTTGAATTGGGTCAGGAGATGTATTTGCCTCTTGAGCAATGTCGGGTACAGGCGTATCTACAGGAGCGACTCTTGAATTATCTGCTGTAGAAAGATCAATGTCAGCTTGTATTTCCTCTGTATCTTCTTCAAGCAATATATAGGGCTCGTCTTGATCTGTCGCTACTTTTCGGTTGAGTTCAAGAGGTTTCGGGATTGCTGTTATATCAAGAACAAGCTCTGATGTAGAATCAAGCATGTGTTTAAATACTTGCTTAGTATCTTTAAAGCTAAGTGATATTTGATTTAAATAGTCGCTATCATAGATGCTATAAAAATCTGAGTTTATCGCATCATTGTCATAACGAAAAATAACAGAAAGCCCATAGAGATTGATATGGACAGAATCTTTGTCGAGGTTAAGTAATCTATCAAAGTTAAACTCATTGGGCGAAAACTTAAAGTTCCCGATTATAAACTCCAAAAATTTATTGAGCCAATAGCAAAAGTCAAATGCCAAAGCCGATTCCAACATGGATCTTACTAATTCGCATGTCGATTTTAGTTGTTTGCATGACTTAATGCTTTGGTCGATAGACCCGTTGTTCAATTTAGATTCACAGATCACGAGATTAATAGTTATTTTTTTATCTTCGCTTTCGCTGAGATAGATGCCCATCAAATCAGAAACATAGTTGACGGAACGACCTATAGATTTCAGGGCATCGTCCTCAATAGAGGACTTGAACCAACCAATATAATCGTCAAGATGCACCCAGAAAATATCAGCGATCTTATCTTGATCTCCAAGCAATGATTCAATCAATACAGCGGAGCCAGCCGTACCTACCAAATCATGTGAAAAGTTGCCATTACCAACGGACTTCAAGAGTATGTCACTGCTAAAAGAATTGGATAGCGTAAATATTTTATCAACAATACCTGGAATGTTGTCGGGGTGTACAAACCGCCATTTCCTAAGATTACTGTCGAGATTAGTGGTGATGTAATGGGTCTCTTTTTCTGTGATGATCGCCAAAGATCTCTTTAGACCTTCGCCCTGAACGTAGCGTAGCACTCTACGGTTCCCATTAGTTGAAGGGTCGCCCATATTCTCGCTAAGAATCAACGAATCCTTACAGAGCAGATAATCATAGATAACTAGCCAATTGCTCTTAGCTAAGCCAATATTGATCTCGTCTTTCAATTCAGTTGATGCAACTTCACGGCAAAAAGAAATATTCCCCAATTTACCAGCAGTTCGCATAAATGCTTGATGGAAGTTTGCAGAGGTTTGATCAAATATATGATTGTTTAATGCAAAGGAAGAAGTCTTTGTTATAGGGTTTGAAGGGATTTTACGTGATGCACAATATTCCCAAAACACGCTTTTACTGGACGACACAACGTAAGCAGGTGCGTCAAGCGACAGAACATTCGTTGTATAGAGCGGATCAAAGCTGAATAGGAGATCGACTTCACCTTCCTGAACTTCTTCCAGACTGCTAACTACTCTTACCTTAATGTTGTTATCGATCTTGCTGGCATCAAAGCTTTCACAAATTCTCTGATAGATTACATCCAGCAAACTTCGTTTATTGCACGTAAACGTTATAGACAGTGAAATCTGGTCTTCCTGATCCTCTGACAGTTTCAACAGTTCATCATAAACGGCAAGTATCTGATCGTAAGAAAGCAAGCCACTACACATCACTTGTAAATGATGCCGCTCATTGGGAAACGTTTCTAAAAACTTGCTAGTGGTTGCCTTGATGACTGAACGAACTTCTTTATCTCGAAGGGCATTTTTCGAGTTAGCCAAAGAAGTATATTCAAAATATCCGAATCTTGATTGTGTACAAACAAGATCAATAGATTCGCGGCTTCTGATTTTTCGTAAAAATAGGCTTTTTCCATAAGATTCGTTGAGTTCGGAAATGAGCTTGGATAACATTCCATCATATTTATTTCCGATAATTAGCTTCCCATCTCGATATGCTCTAGCAATATTCCTGTAAATTTCGTTTTTCTTCGCCACCATTAATAAGCTGAAGGGAGACCAAGGGAGGTAGACAGCATAATCGGTGTTATCGCCCACAGACAGAGTATGGACGGTAATGAACTCGTATAGAAGTTCTCTGAAGCTTTCCCCTAAATGAGTTCGAGAAACCAAGAACTCTAACACAATATTAAATGACAGCTCAAAATCATTCAGCTCGACAAGGAGCGGGTTTTTAAGTGTGGAATCTACAGCATTTTTCCACTCCAGCACAAAACTGTCGTAGATGTTTTTGAAGTGGTCATAGTCTGTTTTTGCAAGGTGATTATGCTGTAGAAGCTGTGATAACAGGTCGCTTATTTCGCTTCCTTCTTTATCCATTTTTCGTATCAGTTCACCGCGACTCATTCGTGTGCTGACTGATAGAAACATCTGGCTATTATTGATGGTTGGATTGCATTCAGAGCGCTTAACAAACAGCGGATCAACTGAAATGCTGTGCTTATGGCAATATCCTTTTCTCTCCATGACTTTAGGGAAATCACTATATTTAGCTGATTCAAAGCCAAATGGGTTAAAGCTCCACTTCAGATCCCATGTTTCCGATGGAGATTTAGGGTCATTGCTATAGCGTAGTATTCTGAAATAGAGTTCGTTTGCTGCTTTTCCGTTTCTGCCTTTCTTAAGATCTTTATTGCTAAGTAAATTATCTTCGGAAAAGGATTTCGGAAATTCAACCTCAAACGCATCTCCGAACTCTGACCAGAAATCAGCTATTCCCCTATATTCACTGAAGAAGAATTCAATCGCATCTTTGTTTTTCTTTTGCAAAGATCTCTTAGTCCGGTCTTTTGCAAGGCTCAACCTCACCTTATCCGTACCAATATCCATCATGAAAATCGATTTTGACAGCACGATTAATAGACCTTCAATAAAGTCTGTGCATTCTGTCATTTTGCTGCTGCTAATTTCTTTCAGCCACGCCTTTTCAAGTTTGGCATCTTCAGATAGCTCTTTTGAATGTGAGAAGTAGAACGTCCTTAGTTCGTTTTTATCAGGCTTGTTCGCCTTATCATCAACACGGGTAACAATATCTGCATGTGATTCAGATATATCAATATCATTGTCAGCTAAGAACTGAAGCGTCTCTTCGCCTAGCTTAAATTTTGTAGCGGTCTTCTTTTGCTGTAATACAGAACTGAATGGTGCATGAGAATCATATTCTTGCTGAATACGGTTTCTAAGCTCTTTAGCATCTTCGGGGTTCTGAAAATATGCTGTAAAGTATTCATCTACAATGTCACAAAAATCTTTATATTCCGGCTCGCTTTCACGAAGCTGGTTCAGATTTTCATGAATTTCAGCCTTATCAATCTCACGGTCTCGAAGAATTGCTCTCCAGAACTCAATATCAACAAAGAGAGTGCTAGAGACTAACTTGCGAAAAACTTTTCGATAGTCCTTTCCTGCGTTTTTCAGGACTCTGAATTCATCCAGTCGGTTAATACCGCCTAAGCAGACACAATTTTTCCCGATGGCATCCCAAAACAAGCCGTCTTTGATAGTGTCAGAAATAACCCGATCAATAAAGCGGTTTATTTTATCGATTTCAATAAAGGGTCGGTTATTCCATTTGGAATGGGTCAACTCACTTACAAAAAGTGCCAGATCATCTACTTGTTCTTTGCTAAAGATGATTGAGTTAGGCTGTAGATGTTTAGCTATATCAATCCATTTGCCGGTCTCAGATATATCAAAAACGACACTTTGATCTATTCTGGTCACTTGATCATGCGTCGGCTTTGTTTCCGCAATAAACATGATGCAGAAAAAGTTTCCAACACGATTTCGCTCATGTGTGAGGTCAGCAAACGAATATTTTTCGATGTTGAGATCTTTGTAATGCTCATGGTCTTCAACAGCGATGATGAGTCCTGAATTGCTCCCTACAGGTGAAATTGGCAATTGTGATTCTTTAATCGTGGACAGAATAGATTCGACAACCTTTGGGTCAAACTCCCTAAGCACCAGTCGTCCTGGAACGCCATCACCGCTATTATTGTTATGCCAATCGCTATAATCAGCCTCAATTAATTTAAAATAGTATTGAGCTAATGACTTCACAGTGTATCCTCCAAATACGGGTTAACTACATAACTACACGCATCTGAAAGATGCCTAAGCATTCCCATCTGATAGAGCAAAACTGATAAATTTTTAGCATTTCGATTCAAATCACTTTGTAGAATTTCGGAATCCTCAAATGGAGACTGATCTATAAAGATGTTATATCTCTCCCTAAGCGCCTTCATAAATTTACGAAACTCCAGTCGTTTTTCCGAACCTAGTAATGTAATGACTAGCGAGTGCAAAAAATCTTCTGTAACAACGTACCTGAAGCTTCTTGTATTTTTTCTTGAAACAAAACCGATATGACGAAAGCAGATATGGGGATAACCCAAAATGTTTTTGCCTAAATAATCCTCCGCTTCTCCTCTCTGCTCTTCTAAAAATACCTTTCGATCAGACTCTTCCTCAATATCAAGCGCATATTGATCAAACAAGTTGGGTATGCAGTTGGTGAGGCTTCGTTTCAGGCGATTTCTTTGTGTTGAGATGCTTTGTATGGAGGCTTTTCGGATGCTGTTAGAAGTTTTGGTAAGAACCTCAGCTATATAGGTTGGACACTTAGGTGATCCGTTGTTAGACATGTTAGTGTACATTTCACCAACGCTGTAGATATAATTTCCGGTGTGGAAACCTACTAAATCCGACATGATTTTGATTTTATCGAGTTTCTCTAAATTCAGATTTAGAGTACGAACTATATCTTCAGCAAACGTAGTGAAGCAATTCATTTCATGTGGAGGCAAATAGCCAAGATTTTTTCGGTTTGTTTCCTCTAATGGGTAACGTTTTTCACTAATGGCAAGCGACTTGGCTAGTGTAGAATATGAGTCGTCTTTCTCTTCAAGCCATTCGGTAAACAGTCTTTCTAGTTCGAGCCTTAATTCATTTGGAGCGCGGCATAGCATTAAATAAACTAATTCACCTCCCCGTGAGAAAAATCGTCTATCTTCAGAATTGTCAACGTTATTGTAGTCACACCATATATATTCACGATTAATCGGGTAAATAAATTTTGATGACCAGCGCTTATTTGAAAGTGGATCAAATGTTAGCGAGCCGAGTATTTTTATGACATTGTAAAAGTTTTCAAAGGATTTAAAGTTATTCTTGATATGATCAATGTCGGCTTCTTTAAAACTAAAGTTATCTCCCTTTATATCACCCATTAAAAAATCAAACTGACGCTGCCATTTTTCTTTGTCTGGCGCAGTTGAGCGATGAATTGTCTCAAGTATCTCATTTTGATAAAGCAATATTCGCAGCTTGAAATTTCTACGATGCCGGAAATACAGAATATCGTTTTCTGGAGCAAATATATTCTTAATGAACTCATGCTGCTTCGCCTGATATTGGTTTTCTATAATGCACATTAATTCAAAAAGAAGCAGCATGGGAGTCTGTTCAGGTCTGAATCGATGCCCCCAAACATGCTCGACAAACGGAATATTTTTGATCCCATAGGTTTTTTTTAGATCTACCGTATTGGCATTCAAATTATCCATTTTGAACATCCAATATGACCTGTCTAAACTCACCATCCTGAATTGAATAGGTCTCAGTGCGCCTACTTTCTCGGATCAGTGTCGAAAGCTTTGAACGTAGAATTAAGAGCTTTTTATACAATCGGGGATCAGTCGTGTTCGGCGGCGCTCCTTTTGAGACATGCGCAAGATAATCAAACAGCTCTACGGTCAACGACATCTTAACCTCATGCTTACGATCTATATCCAAAATCAGTACAGGCTCAATACGTGCGCCTGATAGAGACATGTCATTCTTGATTGACCTGATAACAATATCTCTTTCGCGTATATCTTCCCCGTGGAAGATGGAAATGGGTATAATCGATCCTTGCCCCTTTTCAGGAATAAACAGGCTGTCTCTCCCAGACCCTTCTGAAATATACCGTCCATGAAAAACACGATTTAACGCCAAAATAATCATAGCAATCGTATTTACATCATCTGCACAGTCTGACTTGCTCAAGCTGTCATAAACGTTTTCACGATAACGTCCAAAATGGGAATAACGCTGGAGGTGGTAAGCATTTTCATCGCCATCCTGAAAGCAGTAGAGCTGCATTCTAGAACGACGCATAAGTGCATCCCAAACTTCGTTATTGGCATCAACGCCATCAATGCGTCTGGCTTCAAATAACTTATTATTAGCATCCAAGGGGATAGAAAAATCTCGTTCGGTTTTGTGTCTTAATAATCTATCCCAGTAGTTAGTAGACAATTCGCCGAAACCCAATTTATTAATTTCAGAGAATGGCCGGTTATTTCTCATTTTGTGAGCGCCGAGATTCATGCCCCAAAAGCCGACTTCGATACTTGATTCAGACGAAAAGACAGCCGTATGTTCAATTTTTGACATGGAGGCGCAGTTAAGTGTGCCGATACCTGCTTCCATATCCGCTATACGTAGAGCTTTTGGTTTGGGTACTGATGCCAGTAACGTATTGGTTGCTAAATTTAACAGCTCCCTAATAGTGAAATGTTCATTATTGAGCTGTAGAAGTAAGATGATATTGCTTAGATTTTCTTTGATATGAGGTTCAGTTTTTAGGAGATGGTATTTATTATAAATTGCACAGCTTTGATTTTCTTTTCCAGTGCAGCCATCGCAATGACTCCAGCCTGGATGATCTAATATTGTGTCGAAGATCAACGCCATGTTTTCTTTGGCATTGAGTTTGGAGAGGTTTATTAAATTTACAAGCTCTTGTCCTTCACACTCGCTAAAGCCTAAATTGATTTTATCTTCAATTATTTCTTTTAGAAGTTTGGCAGTTTCCTGTTCTGCCTCATCAGAAGAGTTTTTTTTTATGAAGTTTTCAAGTTCTTCAACAAGAATACCGTCATTGACCGCAACCAGTATGGGTTTGGATACGTGCTTGGTATCCAGTATTGTTATTAGCTCTCGAATCAGTAAGTCTTTATCGTCTTTTAATTCCGAGAAGTCTTTAACTACTGTGCGTTCATCTGTACTAAAGTAGCTATTTTCGTTCCATTCATCTTCGTCAAAATCATCTCCGTCAAGAGCGCGTACAATATCTCGGCATAACTTGGTTTTACCATCACCGGCAGTGCCGGTTAATATAATCAGATTATGATTTCCGTTAGATTGAAACTTAGATAATATTTCCTGCTGCCAAGGAAACTGAACATCTAATGGTTCTTCAATATCTAATCTTTTTGCAACCTTTCTAACATATTCATCTTGTATCTGATTCTTTCCTTTGCAATACCCCTCAAGGAACTTCACCCAATGATTATTTTTCCACGTCATAATCGTTCTCAATATATTATTCTAATCTATAAACTACACACCAAACATGCCTGATCGTAGGGGTCATCATCCATCATGTTTTTCAATGTTTCCTGCCATTTTTCTGATGACTTTTTGTTGGTTGCGATAATACCCAGTTCTTTCTCTCTTTTTACCGCACGCTCTACCATTTCATCTATAGTGCCTTGCGAAGACCAGGTATAGCCATGTCCTTTAATGGGAACTTCTCCATCTTTCCAATCGAATATTGTTCTCATGCGCAGCTCATACTGTCGGGCTCTCTCAAATAGCTCAGGATGATTCCTTTTTAGACCAAGCCACTCATCCTGACGCTGGAAGAAACAGAAATAACAGCCAGAGCGAGAGCGCCACTGGTAATATTCAGGTGTGCCAACCGAATCTTTCAGAATTTGAAAAACATCATCCCGCACCAAACCATCTTCAATAAATGGAAATACCGCTTTAATACTATCTTTACGGCTGATATAGCCTTCACGATTCTCATCTGCTCTGATGCCGATATAGCTCACCACAGGATCGTCGCCGACAAAGGCTTCAAATGGTTTGATCTTCATCATCAACGTACACCAGCGTTGCTGGGCTGATGGTAGATATTCGTTATAGACTTTAAGCCAGTGATCAAAATCTTTTCCGCTGCTGAGGCGAATGATCTCTTTTCCCAAGTAGGCTTCCAGCTTATCCAAGAAATCATAAACCTCTTGAAGCTCCGCTCCCGTATCAGTGAAGAAATATTCTATCTTTTCATGTATCTCTGGATATTTATCCTTGATATAAACGGCTAAAGCAGCGCTATCTTTGCCGCCGGAAAGTCCTAACACATGACGTGCGTTATCAAGTGAATTAATGGAGTCCATTGAAATTCTATTGTTAGCCATTTTTCACCTCTTTGAGTTTATTTCGCACGTTGGAAGATTGAGGCTTCTTAGTACTGGAATTTCTTCGTTCAGTAAGAAACTCATCTACAACTTCTGCAAGGGCTGCTAGCTGCAATTCATCCGAATGCTCATCTAGGGCTTTTCTCAGCAATGCTTTGCAGTCTTGAATCGCATCTTTTCTTTTTTGATCAATAGCGACTACCTCATCTATCGGTTCGCCGCCTTTCTTGAGAGACTTAAGCAGGATGACATCAAACTCGCCATCCATGCTTTTACGCGATCTGTCGTAGTGAACCCTTAACGCTTCCAAGTCCAAAATTCGTTTTGCGTAATCACTCAACTTAACATCTACTTCAGAGCAATCCGTATCAGTCCATTTTTTAGTAGGCTTTTGTCCAAGGAACATCAAGACATTCTCAAGCCAGCTATAATCGTCACCCTGACGTTTCGTGAGACGCTTAATGAATGCTTTTAAGCCATCAACATCTACCGTATGCTGATCTAAGCCCTCATAGCGTCCTGTGACCTTCCTGCGAAGCTCCTCAAGCTCATTATCGCTATCCAAGTGAAACGCTTCCAACAGCATTTTGATCTGCTGCTTAAGCATGTTCGGATAACAGTCTTTGAGTTCTTTCAAGCAGCCTTGTAACGATTGAGATAAACCTTCTAAATTAGGATTATCCTTTGCAAGTTCTTGTTCGTAGCCAAGTGCTTTGGGAATATCTTCAAAAATAAGAGTCTCCGGTGACTTTGCAAATTTAAATGCATCTCTTATTTTCTTTGTTTTTATCGACAAGTCAGAAGATCGGGTTTTCTGTGTATAGTCAGGAAGACCACCAATAAATTGAGCTAGTGGCTTAACTAATTGAACAACCGTTTGCTTTGATCCGGTATCGATAATCTTGCAATATTCTTTATAAATCGAAGAGCGTAATCCGGTAATCCTGAAACGCTGAAAGGTAAACTCATCAGGCCGCTTCACAAAACGATCTAACATTTCCTGCGTCATTACAGGTTTATATTGCCGGTTCTCATATAGAGCCAGTTCGTGCTGATATACGATATAGACAGCAATATACAGTATGGGCAAAACACCAGCTTTAACGCCATAGGGAGGAGCCATCAATATACTATTAAGCTCTGCCAATGATCGGGGTGACTTTTCTGTTGAATCCAGAAACTGATTGATTTCCTTCCAGACATGATAGAAAGGTGATCTTTTATGAGGCTCCTGAAATTCTTTAGTTTCTTTATTGTGAAGACCTGTAGCCGCTAATACTGAACGATAAATGGCTTTTTCAGGCGGAAATTTATCGATGCCCAAGTCTTCAGCGTCAGATGGGTTAACCATCATCGCTTCCAGTAGTTTATTCCTTGCTGCATTCGCTTGTGCTGAAGGCCGATCACGGTTAATCAACTCATTGTGTAGTTTTGGTGATTTGCTATAAACCGTTTCCAATACCCAAGATAACAGCTCCTGAAAATCACGCTTGGTTTCTATCTCATATTCATCTGCTTTGTAATACCAAGCACACTCCTGTGGCTGCTCTTGCAAACGCTGCAATAAATTTCGTTCAGCTAATTCTGCAGCCGTAAGCCTATCTTCAAATTCTCTTTTAGCAACCGGATCGCTATTAAGCTCCTGACGCTTGTTTTGTACCTGACGCAACGCTAATACTTCGGCAGTAGCTTCACTCAATTGAGAACCATTGAGACAAAGAGCAACTAGATCTAAATCGGAATAGTGCTGTATAACAGATTCACTAAATAAAACTTCATCATCCTTTGCCGAGGCAAGGAAGAAGATAATGCGAGGTTCACTGGATTTCTGCTCAGATGATTTATAAGTCTGAGCATCAACAAATTCAGGCGTGAAGTAGCGCAATGCACCACTATTAATGGTGTAGCGTCTTGCTACGATAGGCATAAGCGCATTGGCTTTATTTAACTCACTCGCCAATGAAAACTCGCCTAAATTATTAATTTCTTCTTCTACAGCCTCTTCAAGATCAAAATCACTGCCTTGCCATACGCGATACTCGCCACTGAACCGACGGAAAGTAATAATTGATTTCTCTGAAAGCGCTTTCAACGAGTTGCTAACAGCTGTTTTATTGCGCCCACAAATTTGAAGTAACGCTTTCGATGGCTTAAATCCGCCCTTAATGCCAATGATATTGAGCAGGCCAATAGTTTTAAGCAGATTAAGCTGATCTTCAGGCGCATCACCAAGGCGCTCAATAGCTGTTACGACTTCAGCCCATCGCCGATGTGTTCGGTAATCTCCAAGAGCTGCGGGTTGGTTCGTAATGAAGTAATCATAGACATGGTGCGGATAAATAAAGTCTTCCGTTGATTCAAAACGATCCACCATATCCTGCAATCCAAATTCTTCATGACTTCCCAGATAGCTAAATAAAGTCCGTTCGTTCTGTGCAACTTTCTGACAAAGTGCAGGTAACAATATGGCACTGACTGGATGCAGTGGATAGCAGTGAGCCATCAGTTCTGGCATTGCTTTCTTATCCACCACACCTGGTAAGGCTTCATTTTCCTGTAGAATATCTACAAAACCTTTAACCGTAGTATTAAGCTGCTTTTGTTCTTTTTGGGTGAAGTCATAGCTAAACGCAGCACTAACAACCCGCAATACCTGTTCCGTAGACTCAAGGAATGGCACATCTTCAAAACGTCCCTGAACCTTAGCCCACTCATTTTTCAGGCTCTCACCTAAGCCTTTGGCATACTGCTCAAAGGATTGGTGCAGTAATACAAACAAGAATAGATTGCACTCATCACCTTTACAGGCATGTTCTGCCAATGCCTGTAACATATAAATATCATTGGCACCGTAATGCCGTGCTTCAAATTCCAGAAACTTTCCAAGCTCGTCAATAACAATATAAACGCCTTTACAGCCTTTGTTTGCAAGAGCACTTTTCAGCTCTTTAACAAGGGCGATAATTTCTGAAACGGTAACGGTATCTGCTTGTGATAGTGTTTCTAAATCAGTAACAACATTGGGGTTTCGGCCATTAAAGTTAGAAAAATACTTTGCCGAAGCTTTAGCAAGACCTTGTACAATTTTCTTGCCCATCGGTTCGGGTGAACCAGTAATTAATACTTTCAAAAAGCCATTGTTTTTTGAAATCTCTTTTCGGAATACACTGGTAATGTCAGGTGCTGATTCCTTTAAGTTTTTCAAAGCTGCTTGTGTCGCAACAGCATCAGGTGATGACAGTAAATGTGATAAAAAGACTGACGCAGAGGATTTACCTGACCCATAAGGCCCGATAAGCGACCATGCGCGAGGAGTTAGAGCACTACTGAACCCCTCAGCAACTCGGTTAAACAGTTTTAAAGCTCTTGATGTAGGAATATAGGCTTTTACTATATCAAGGGAATCAGCATCACGCTCTAGATTAATTGAGCGTGTGTAATGAGTATTAATATGTACTTGATGTTTTATACTCATGCAGCGATTTCCTTACTTGGATTTTCATAATGTTCAATAATGAATATCATCGCATCCGTTTCTTCTGACAAATAAAGCTGATGTTGTCCGGCAGTGTCACGAATATCAAAGATGCCTGGAATGTAATTCACAAGCCTTTCAAGTTTTGCAACAAGATCGCTTTCCGTTAACCTGAAAACTGAACCGATAGCGGGGTAGTTATCCTTGCTATACATAAAGTCTTCTATCGGAATCGCACGGGTGTTTTTCATTTCAAACATTTCACACACTGCAAAACCTAACATCCCTAATGGCAAATCTGGGCGTGCCATAGGGCGGGATTGATAGCTTCTTCCTCCGGCACTTTGAGAAACAAGCTTTAACAAAGAAAAAGGAGAATCTAACGCATCTTCTAATGGCGTGCGGGTGTTTCCGGTGGATAGGGTGTACATGCGTGGAATAAGTCCAGCATCATTTGACAAGGTTGCTAAAGCCGGTTTTTTCTTATTGATAACTTTTTCGTACACGAAGTCAACCAGCGCAGTTCCTAGCTCCTGACCGGTAAACTCCGGCTTATGGAAACGGTTGAAAAACCAGAACCACGAAGTTGCCAGCTCTGCATTAGTTGCTAACAGCCAATGTAACAGCCAGATAGTCGCCTCATCTTCGAGATAAGGATCGTAACCATCATCAGAAGAGAGAATGTAATCTCCAAGAGCCGTTGATTTGTTTTTTACCGGATCGATCATACGACATGCCCGAAGCCAATATTTGATGGCAGAAACCATATTCTTACCAACCCCAAGCTCAACAGTCGCTTCATCCGATTCGAAGATGTCGCTATCCTTCGTCATAGCCTGAAAGCCTTTAGATAACCAGCCATAACGTAAAGCAAAGGTTTCATGACGAGCAAACGCCATCTTATCAGGGTTGAATATCATTATTTTGCTCTCATTATCAAATGGAAGTGTCTGCTGCTGAGCCTGATGCTTAAGCAATTCTTCAATGTTTTTACCTTCAAGCCTAAGCACGGCATGGAGATGATAGCTTCAGCAAAAAAAGAGCCATTTTAGCTGATTTAAAATGTATGATCTTGATCAATTAATAAGCGCTGCAACAAAGCCTTTAGGCGCTGACCCAATTTTCGATGCGTGTGCCAGGCACGCGACTAAATTCCTTCTCATTATTGGTTACAATAATCAAACCCAGTGAGCGCGCATGACCAGCAATCATTTGATCATAGGGGCCAATAGGCTTACCCGCTTTTGCTAGCTCAGCGCGAATCTGGCCCGTATGGGTAGCCGCTGCATCGTCATAATTGAGCACATCTAATCGAGCTGCCATTCCCTCAATATCTGCCAGGTTTCGCGCTGAATTCGAGGATTTTTCAGCGCCGTAAATCAGCTCCATGAACGTCACTGTGGAGATACAGATTTGCCCATAATGTGCTTTAAACGTCTCTCGGACAATGTGCGGCTTGTTCTTAATGGTATAAATGACAATGTTGGTGTCCAGCATGTACTTTAGCATTACAGGCTTTCCCGCTCTTGATCAGAAGGCTGCTCTCTATCCAACATGAAGTCTTCTGTCACTCCTTCACCATCAAACCAACTATCCCAAGCCTCTCCTGCGGGCACAATCAAGCGTGCTCGGCCTAAAGCGATAATATCAACCTGTTTCACTGAGTCAGGCAGTGATACTGGTTTTGGCAGTCTCACAGCTTGAGACTTATTGCTTTTAAAAACACTGGCTCTTTCCATATGCACCTCCTAAGGATATACAAAAAGGATATACCATAATATTAACGCTTATTTGGGATATGTCAACTGTATATACCATAAGAAAGTGCAGTGAACAGGTGTATTATTATCTTCAGCTTGCATTGAGATCGCGTGATATTGAAGAGATTATGTTAGATCGGAATGCCCCTGTTGATCACACCATTATTCAGCGTTGAGTAGTAACTGTAGTGGTCTAAGAACGTGTTTTAAAAATAAAAACTTAAGCTATTCTCCTGACTAAAATATATATCATGGCAATCTGAACCATTGCTTCACTATTTTGTGTTAGGACCTCATAGTCTTTTGCATGTCGTCGATAGTTTATGAGCCAAGAAACAGTACGTTCAACCACCCAACGCTGTTTAACAACATTGAATCCTTTGCCAGCCCTTTCAACCACCTCTAGAATGATTTCTTGGGTAACTTTATGAAAATCTTTAACCCACTCAATAATAGGAGTGCCAGAATAACCGCTATCTAGCCAAATTTTTAGCAAACTCGTCATGCTTTTTTTTACATATCCTTTAAGTAGCCGCTTTAAGCCTTCTCGTTCACCAACAGCAGCAGAAGTCACAACAACACAGATAATAATACCAAGCGTATCCACTAAAATATGACGTTTGCGACCTTTTACTTTTTTACCACCATCAAAACCAACATGAATACCTTGAGTATGGGTTTTAATACTTTGACTATCAATACAGCCTGCACTAGGATCGGCTTTTCTTCCTAATTGTTCACGATAGTACCTCCTAAAGGAATCCATAATGGCTTCCCAAACACCCTGTTGGCTCCAGGTATTAAAGTAACCATATACTGTCTGCCAGCAGCCAAATTCTTTAGGAAGCATTCGCCACTGACAGCCGGTTTTTAGGACATAAAGCAAAGCATGAATGACTAGGCGTCTATTAGCGGGTGGCCTGCCTCTATTGCCAGGCTGCCATTTGGGGATTGGTAATAAAGGGCTCAGTTTTTCCCATTGTGCATCAGTCAAATCTGTTGGATAATCCATTTAGGCTCTTTTTGTTGTTTATCTTTGATTTTTGCGAAACCAATAATAAACGCTAAGGGAGCCTATTCCTATCTATTCCCCATGCTAGCAACCTTCTAGGTGTTATCTTTTACAATACAACTTTGTATACATTTACTATTTTTAAAACGCGTTCTAATAGCCTCAGTATATTTTGAGGAGTCGATCACGACAGACGATACTACAACCCTTAAAAGTAGGTGGCATTTTTCGTGTTATTTTGCTCTATTTAGATACAAGAAGTGATAGTTTTTAACTCAATGATCAGAATGTAATCACTAATTTAAGTTAACAAAAAAGCCAGCTTGTAGCTGGCAGTATTACTCTTCTAGTTTTAAAAAATGTTAACTATCTTCAATCTCTTTGAATGCAACCAACAATTCCTCTACACCAGAGAATAATGAGGCGTTTTGTTCTGGTCAAACTAAACCGGACACTTTTCTCTGAGATTGTTCAAAGTTAACTGGAGACATATTTTCATTAGCCGT
>NZ_JAPMOU010000072.1 GCF_028858535.1 Spartinivicinus poritis | reverse complement strand
AAAGTATATGAGAGTAGAGCACTCCCCCCGTAAACACTAACATACAACACCTATAAAACTGTCCGCAGTATTGTTTAAGTATGTAGATATAATCGCTTTTGTAAAAATTTCCCCTAACTCCCTCCATCTGCCCGCATTACCCTGCGGGCATGAATAACCAAACTATTGCACTCAACACCGAATTAAACCCAATTCTCCAGGCCATCGAAACCAGCCAAGCCCCACAGTGGGTGCAGTTAATTCCGGCGGGTGTCGATGTGGTAGGCCGTGATGGCCGAACCTGGATCAATGATAACCCTCAAGCGATCGTGCGTGCCTTTAACAGTAGTGGAGTCGAGTTACCCATTGATATTGAGCACGCCTCGGAGCATAAAGCGCCAAAAGGCGAACCTGCCCCTGCAGTAGCCTGGGTCAAGCAGTTGGAGGCCCGTGAAGGCGGTAGTATCTGGGGCTTAGTCGCCTGGAACCGGGAGGGGGACACGTTAGTCACCAGCAAGCAGTATCGGTACCTCTCGCCGGTTTTTACTTATGAAACAGACTCCAGGCGTATTTTACGTCTGTCTTCTGCGGGATTAACCAATCAACCAAACCTTCATTTAACAGCACTCAATCAGCGCCAGTCACAAGAGGAACCCACTATGGATGAAAAACTATTAGCGGCGTTGGGCCTGGAGCCTGGCGCTACGGTGGAGCAGGCAATTAATGCTATTAATCAGTTAAAAGCCAATGAGCAAAAAGCGTTAAACCAACAACAAACGCCAGATTTAAATAAATTTGTACCACGCTCAGATTACGACAAAGCGATTAACCGCGCCCAAAGCGCTGAGCTGGAAATTAAAAAACAGCAGGAAAAAGCCTTAAATGCTGAGATTGAAACGCTAATCGATAAAGCATTAAAAGACGGTGTGATTACTCCAGCCAGTGTGGAATACCATAAAAGCTGTTGCCGCCAGGAAAAAGGGTTGGAACTGTTTAAACAGTACGTCATGCAAGGGCCAAAGGTGGTGCAGGATGTGGGTAATTTCGATAAGAAACCACCGGAATCCAGCGACAAGCTAACTGAAGAAGATAAAGCGGTTTGTCACATGCTGGGCCTATCAGAAAAAGAGTTTATATCCCATAAATAACACCAGCTTTTAATTGCTAGCTGTTTTTGCATTTATCTATTTTTTAAAGGAACTGTTCATGGCCATTATTACTCCTCAGTTATTAAAAAGCTTATTTACCGGTTATAAAACGAATTTTCAGAAAGGGCTGGGGATGGCTGAACCTCAGTATACCCAGATTGCTACCGTGGTATCGTCGAGCACTGCCAGTAATACCTATGGCTGGTTAGGGCAGTGGCCTGGCTTTCGTGAATGGATAGGGGACAGGGTGATTAAATCCATGGAAGCCCATGGTTACCAGATTTTCAATAAACAGTTCGAGAGTTCTGTGGGTGTGAAACGCACGGATATTGAAGACGACAATTTAGGTATTTATTCGCCCATGTTTGAAGAGATGGGCAGGGCTACCACCGCTTTTCCTGATGAGTTAACCTTTCCATTATTGGCCAACGGTTTTGCTAGCTTGTGTTACGACGGTCAGAATTTCTTTGATGAAGACCATCCGGTTAATAGCCA
The DNA here is from genome assembly GCF_028858535.1 of Spartinivicinus poritis. NCBI lineage: Bacteria > Pseudomonadati > Pseudomonadota > Gammaproteobacteria > Oceanospirillales > Zooshikellaceae > Spartinivicinus > Spartinivicinus poritis. The sequence goes on along the minus strand of NZ_JAPMOU010000072.1, from coordinate 16,618 downwards.
AGTGGACGGGCAGGGTACTGATCAGAGCGTATCCAATATTATTAAGGATCCAAACTATAAAGGTCCGACTTGGTATGTGATGGATACCACTCGGGCGATTAAACCGATTATTTTCCAAGAGCGGAAAAAGCCTAAGTTTGTAGCCATGACCAAAGAAGAAGATGAAGCGGTATTTATGCGGGGCGAATACCGCTATGGTGTTGATTTACGTTGTAACGTCGGTTTTGGATTCTGGCAAATGGCTATCGCGGTACAGGCGGAATTCAGTACTGATAGTCTCTGGGAAGCCAAAACAAAAATGTCAGAGTATAAAGCTGATGGTGGCCGCCCACTGGATTTAAACCCTAATTTAATTGTAGCGCCTGCTGGCTTGGATAAAAAAATTACCCAAACCCTTAACCGTGAATTAATTCAGGAAGGCAATACAACCGTCTCGAATGAATTAAAAGGCTCGTTCAAAACCCTAATTTCTCGTCGTCTGTAAGTCGTTGGTGTGTCCCATTGCCACCGAAAAACGAGTTAGGTTGTCCGTTTTTCTGGTGGATTTTTTTTGAGGAAAAAAAATGCCAGAAGGTTATTTAATTCGCTCCAAACAACAGCCTGGATTCCGTCGTTGCAATCGCTATTTTCCATATGAGGGGATAACGATTCCAACAAATGAGTTGGATGCTGAAACGCTTAAAAAACTGAAAGCTGAGCCGAGGCTGATTATTAAGCATGGCGAATTCGAGGCGTTAGCAGAACAGGTTGAAATCAATAATACGACGTCTGATGTCATGGAAGATATTATCGAAGTGATTGGTATGTTGGATGCTAATCACAACGAAGATGACTGGGCCAAAGACGGTAAACCCAAAGTCGAAGCCATAGAAGGGCTACTCGATAAAGATATTTCTGCGGCTCAGCGTAATCAGGCTTGGGCAGAATATCAGCAGCGGGTGAAATAGTGTACGCCACTGAACAAGCCATAATCGATCGCTATGGTAACGATGCTCTGTATATTGTTGCCGACCGCGATAAAGACGACCAGTTGGATCACCTGGCTATTGAGCATGCCTTAGTGGATGCCAGTGCCCATATTGATTTATACCTCACTGGTCGTTATACCCTCCCATTATCAACTCCCTCTGCTTTATTAACTCGCCTTTGTGTGGATATTGCCATTTATTGGCTGGGTGAAGATCGCGGTGGAGCTTCAGAAGAACGACGCAAGCGGTTTGAAGATGCAGAAAAAACCTTAGCGAAGCTTGCCAGCGGTGAAGTTAAGTTGACAGTTGATGTGTCTACCTCTAATTCCACAGGTATTTCTTTCTCTGCCAGTAAAAGACAATTTAGTCGTCAGTCGCTTAAGGGGTTTTAATGGCTGGCGCGGGCTTAGATATTAATCTCCGGGGAATAGACCGGCTAAACCAGCTCATTGAACGCTTGCAGGATCTGGGTGAAGATAATAGCGAAATACTGAATGTGCTGGGTGCCTTAGCGGAAGACCAAATCCGTCGGCGGATTGAAGAAGAACAAACTGCACCGGATGGTACCCCTTGGCCTGAGTGGTCATCGGGCTATTCAACCACACGGCATAGTAACCAAGGGTTACTCCAAGGCGAAGGCCATTTACTCGATAGCATTAATTATGTGGTAGGCATTGATGATGTAACGGTGGAAACCAATTTACTGTATGCCGCTATACACCAGTATGGAGGTATCATTAAGCCCAAAAATGGAAAGTATTTAGCGTTTCAATTAGGCAGCCAAACCGTGTTTGCTAAAGAGGTCACCATACCTGCTCGACCGTTTATGGGGTTATCTGATGATAACCAGGATGAGATTGAGCAGGTGTTGGTGGATTGGGTGGAGGGGTTGGTTTAAGTGCTGGGTTTTGATGTTTTTTGATCTAGTATAAGTAAATACATATCTTGAATTAAAATAATATCCACCTGTTAACAGCATCTTGATCGAAAACAGGTTTTAAAATCATGATGATCTCAAGTAAAAAATTGATAACTATATTTGGTATTCTAGTTCACTTTACTTTATTTATCGCTTTTTATATTTTCTTCGATTTGAGTGTTATTGATATTGTTATATTTATATGGTTAGAGTTGTATGTTCTATTAATATTCGTTTTAATTGGAATGGTTATAAGTGTAGTAATTCATGTGTTCGAGGTGCTGAAATCAGGGGCTAATAAAATAAAGGAGTTGGTTGAGAATATTTGGGTAACCTTTTGGGTTACAATAATTTTGTTGGTAACTCCTTATGTGATAGCAGCTAATGCTATCTTTAAGACTATGCTGCCTGAAGAGCTCGCCAATCAAAATCGCCTAGTTTCAGATATGATTTTTGTTAACTTACTAAATCCTAACAAAGGACTTCAAGAAGCGTTACCACATGTTTATGGAAGTGATGGATATGTTTTTTGGTTTTTTCTGTATTTATTAGCTTTGAATTTTGTCATTTATATTAAAGCTGTAATTACCAAAAATTTTGATGCTGTGAGTATGGCTTGCTCGGTAACGCTATGTTTAGAGAGTGTTTTCTTTATGGCATTTTCATTTGTTATTGCTCAGCCATTACTCGATAGCTTTGGGACAGTTGATGATAATTTATTACCAATCACATTACTGTTCATACTCTCATTTTGTGTAGGAGTAATTAGGTCTTATATATTTGAAGTCAATCTACAAATTGACGATGATAGTACAAGCCAGAGTGAATAATATTTTTAAAAGTAAAGATGCTATTTGAGTAAAGTTCTGACTTGTAATCTTTGATTATTTCCCCTAACCTCACCGCTCTTGTTCCCCTATAACAGGAGTCAAAAGACATTTATCCGACCTACAGGATGGCTCTACTTATGCTGGTGAGATTGAGCAGTGGGTGGCGGGGTTGTGATTTAATCACCTCCACCTCCGCATCCTCCAGAGGAGCTGCCTCCATCACCTCCATCTCCTCCTCCGCTGCAACTGCCACCACCTCCACAGCCAATATGAGTAGCACAAAATCCACTTTTTGGATTTTGTGTGCAGTCCAATTGATAGGAAAAGCCATCAGGAATAGTGAGTGCTGTATCAATAGCAAATAGTAAAGGAAGTCGACGAGGCCTATCAGGCAGTATTTCTTCTAGCTCACAAGAAAAGCACCAAGCACGTTTAATTCCCTCTTGGGCATGAGTAGGCGACTCCATTGCTTCAGCTGGTGTATGGTGTAAAAAATATCCAAAAGCTTTTTCGCAAAACTCTTGGTATCGTTTAGTGAATAGAATAAACTCGTGCCAAGCCAAATCTACAACTTGTGATGGCATAGATACAACTTTTTTTCTTGCTTTTGCGCAAATAATTAAATATTGGCATAAGGCCTTTTTTACTTGATGGATATGCTCATCTGTTAGGTGAGGGTATTTTTCTTGTACTTGTTGGAAGATTTTTTCTGGGAATTGATAATTTTCAATAAAAAATTTTCTGTTGTTAAATTCTGCCTCTTTGCTAGCCCTAAAAATAAAGTAAATAATTATGCCAACAAGTACTAAACCAAAAAATATAAAGATCTCTTCTTTAGTATTCATAAACTTTGTGCTATGCAAAGTAACTACAAATGATAGCTATACTATTAGCAGATGTTTTTTCAACAAACAACTTAAGATAACGAAATTGTATTCTTAAAACTCGTTGAACTTTTCAAAACATCATTTCCCCTAACCCCTCCGCTCCTGTTCTCCTATATAGCTAGAAAATCATAAAGTGACATAGTCGATTCGCTCAATAAACAGGCTGTATCTGAGGGTAGAGGCATTCTATTTATGCCACATTATAGATTTCCAGCTATAACAGGAGCCATGCAAATCAATCAATTACTCTCAGCCATTACCCAAACCATCCACAGTCATTTACCCGACTTGAAGGATGTTTCCATCCATGCGGGTCGGTTTGACCTAGCCGAAGTGAAACGCATAGCCAATCGATTACCCACTATCAAAGTAGCCCTAATGGAAGCGCGCGAATTTAAGTCAGTAGAAACCGAACAGCGGGATGTGAGCCTGCGATTTGCTGCATTTGTGATGGTGAGTGACAGCCGCAAATTACCTAAGGATGAAGCCGCGATAAATATCATTGAAACCCTAAGCCTGTTAATTGCTGAATAGCGCTGGGGTGTAGACGATGTATTAACAGCCAGCGGCATTAAAGCCAGCAATTTATTCAGCACTCAAACGGATCGGCAAGGCTTAGCGATTTGGGGAATTACCTGGGATCAAGTGATGCGGCTTAAGGAAAATATCTGGCAGCCCAGCGAGGTTATTCCTTCCCGTTTATATGTGGCTGATGATGAATCCGAATTTGGCCAGGAGGAACGCTATGACGTACTCAACGGATGACGTGTTATTTCGCTTGACTGAGTTGGAACGTCAGCTGGCGAATTTAGTATTAATTGCCACTGTGTCTGATGTGGATTATGAGCGCTCGTTAGTACAAGCCACCTCAGCTGATTTAGTGACGGGTTGGCTCCCTTGGATTACCCACCGGGCGGCAAATGATGTCAGTTATTGGGCTCCGGAAATTGGCGAGCAGGTGGTGGTGTTAAATCCCCAGGGTGAACCGGCATTGGGTGTCGTATTGCCCGCACTTTATCAAAATAAATTTCCTGCTCTGGATCAACGGCCCAGTATCCATCGAGTGATGTATGCTGATGGGGCAATAATGGAGTATGACCGGGAAATTAGCCGGTTGGTAGTGCAGTTACCCATGGCAGGAACGGTGCACATTGTAAGTCCTTCAGGCGTATCGATTGAGGGTGATGTGTATGTAGAAGGGCAAATCAAAGCGACCAAGGACATCATTGACCACACCCGTAGTATGCAAGGCGACCGGGATATTTATAACGGCCACGGCCATGATGTACCTGGCCACGGTACCGCAGTACCCACCGGAGCTAAACAATAATGCACGGTATTGATCGGGTAACGGGCAAGCGATTAAAAGGCCATGCCCATTTAAAACAGTCGATACAGGATATTTTAACTACACCCATCGGCAGTCGAGTCATGCGCCGCGACTACGGGAGCCGGTTATTTGAACTGATTGATGCACCGATTAATCCCGAAACCATTACTGACATTTATGCTGCAACTGCCGAGGCATTAGACCGCTGGGAACCCCGTTTTCGGCTGGAACAAATTCAAGTACACGACATTCGGGGTGGACAAATTACCGTGACACTCAGTGGTGAGTATCGCCCTGATGGTCAATTAATTACGTTGGAAGGTTTAATCCTATGACCAATGCCATTAATTTATCCCAATTACCGGCACCCGATGTGGTTGAGACGCTGGATTATGAAGCCATTTTGGATGAGATTTTAACGGATTTAAAAAAGCGCGATAGCGAATTTACTGCCTTAGTAGAATCGGATCCGGCTTATAAAATATTGGAGGTGGTGTCTTATCGAGAATTAATTATCCGTCAGCGAATCAATGATGCGGCCCGTGCGGTGATGGTGGCTTATGCTCGGGGTAAGGATTTAGATCACTTAGCCGCCTTGTTTCGTATCAATCGGTTACTCATTGAAAAAGGTAACCCTAATGTGATTCCACCCACCGAAGATCAATGGGAAAGTGATGATCGATTACGCGAGCGGATTGTTTATTCGTTAGAAGGTTTAAGCACAGCAGGCCCCAAAGGCGCTTATCGGTATCATGCCTTAAGTGCCAGTGCCTTGGTGAAAGATGTCAGTGTAGAAAGTCCGTCACCAGGCCAAGTAGTAGTCACGGTATTAAGTACCCAAGGGCAGGGTGTTCCGTCTGAGGATATTATTACAGCCGTTGAAACCCAATTAAATGACGAGGATATTCGACCGCTCACCGATCAGGTGTTTGTCAAACCGGCGGAAATTATTCATTATCAAATTAATGCCGAACTGACGTATTTTACTGGGCCAGATATTACCTTGGTTACGGATGAAGCCACCCAGCGAATTAATGATTATGTGAAAAATCAGCACCGGCTGGGGTTGGATATTACCTTATCGGGAATTTATTCGGCGTTGCATATTCCCGGAGTGCAAAACGTAAAATTAATTAGCCCTAGTCAAAATATTACTGTATCCCCAGCACAAGCGGCTTATTGCACCCAAATTATCATCAGTAAGGGAGCAGCTGATGAATAAATCATTGCTGCCACCCAATGCGAACCCCCAGGAAAACGCTTTATCAGAAGCGACTGCAAGAGCCGGGGAAGTACCAGTTACTTTCCAAACCCTGTGGCAAGCCGATCACTGCCCACTGCATCTATTACCTTGGCTAGCCTGGACCTTATCGGTGGATGAATGGGATGAGCATTGGGATGAACAGACCAAACGGCAGGTGATTAAAAATTCAATTAAAGTTCACCAGCATAAAGGCACCATTGGGGCGGTGAAAAAAGCGCTGGCTGCGTTGCATGTACGTACTGAAATCAAGGAGTGGTTTGAAACGGGTGGAGAGCCTTACACCTTTCGGGTAACGGCTTATGCCAATGATAATTTAAATACACCCGGTATTATTTTAAACAAAGCGTTAATTAATCAAATTCGCACCACTATTGAAAGCACTAAAAATACCCGCAGTCATTTTGATTTTCGCTTGGGAGCCAAATTTAACACAGGTATCGCGGTGGGTTGTACTGCACGAAATTTGACGATATTCCGAGCCACTTGTGCGCCTGTTATTGAACAACCCGTAACAGCAGGTATAGGTACAGCTGCTGTAGTGCGCCCTTTGACCATTATTCGTGTTTAGGAGAATTCTATGCAGATTAATCCGGTGATTACTGATGCAGGCTTACAGGCAGTATTTAATGCCAGTAATGATGGGTTGCAGGCGACTATTGCAGAGATAGGGCTAGGAGATGGGCGCTATATTCCCCACACCAAACTTACCAAGCTACAAAGTGAACGACAGCGGCTGCTTATCTCTAAGAGCGAACGGGTAGGGGAGTCATACATCACTTTAAGTGCAGTGGCAGATGGAGAAAAGGAATACTGGATTAAAGAATTTGGCTTGTTTTTAGCTGACGGTACGTTATTAGCCGTGTGGTCGTCGTTGGATAAACCGTTGCAATACAAAGCTGCGAGCGCGCCTTGTTTTTTTTCTACCGATTTTATCTTAAGTGGCATGCCTTCCGATGCCATTACCGTCAATGACCAAGGGGCGGACATTGCTATTGCCTTATTTTTAGAGCAGTTTGCCATGTTGAGTCAGGCGCAAATGGATCAAATGCGCCGCCACCTGGAATTGTTATTTTCGTTTAATCAACAGGAAAAAACAGTGAGGAAATGATGACAATCGAACAACGGTTAGCCGATGCGGTTCAAGCCAGCAACCAACTAACAGAAGTCGTACAGAATAAAATCAATAAAATTAATCAGCAATTGCAGGCTGCTGAAGATCGTTTTAATGCTTTTATGTTAGAGGCCCGTAAGGAAAGGCCCTTTTACCGGCAATCCAAAAACCAGTTTGGTAATTTAGTGGATAAGATGTTAGATGGGTTTGATAAAAGTAAATCATTTTCTATTGACGTATCATTATATCGAGAAATTAAAACCGATATCCATTGGGAAAAGCGAGATCGCGAAGAAAAAGAAATCCTGACGTGTATGGGGTTAAAAGGCCATCAGTTTTTTCAGCCTAAGATTCGTATTTTAAGAATGGTTTGGAGTGGCTATGATCAAGAGAAGCATAACAGCAACATAATTTGGCCAATTACTCCTGCGAATCGTTCAGTTCCCGTCACTGCTGGCTGTTATGCAAAATTAATCTCGGGTGATATCCGAAGTACCTGGCTAAATGGCGTCAATCATGAGTGGGGGGTATGCGGTGAAAACTATGATAGCCAGCCAGGCTTATATTTTCATGCCCATCCCTATGTGTATTCACCAGCAGGTGAGGTGTTATTTTTTTGGCCAGCGGTGGTGACAGGGTATGTGCCTTTGGGGCGAGATAAACCATTGTGGGGTTATTATCCTTCAATGCATGGCGAAAATCCTTTTGATACGGACCCAGTACCTAACATGGATCGAGAAAGCCGGCGATCTACAGAGCGTTAATAACTTTTCCCCTAATTTCCCATTTTAAAACACGGCATGCTGAGCCTAAATCCGAAAATGAGGGTATCAGCATGACTGAACATTTTCTCCATGGGGTGGAGGTCGTTGAAATTGACAGCGGCCCCCGTCCTATTCGTACTGTGAGAAGCAGTGTGATTGGCATTGTCGGTACTGCGCCGGAAGCCAAGGCCGAACAATTTCCTATTAATAAACCCGTGTTGATTGCGGGCAATCGTAAAGAAACTGCTCCCCTGGGTAAAACCGGCACCTTACCGTCTGCATTGGATGCGATTTTTGATCAGGCGGGGGCGATGGTCGTCGTGATTCGGGTGGAAGAGCATGCGGAACCTGACAACCAGCTAGCGGCGATTATCGGCGGCGTGAATGTGGATACCGGTAATTATGAAGGGGTGCATGCATTACTCGGCGCTGAGTCCGTGGCTAAAGTGCAACCCAAATTATTAATCGTTCCTGGTTTTACTCAGATTGAAGCTGTCACACAGGAACTACAGGGTATTGCTGATCGATTAAGGGCGATAATTATTGCTGACGGCCCCAATACGACAGATGAGGCGGCTAAAGCCTACCGGGATAAATTTGGTTCTGCTAGGGTGTATTTAGTCGACCCGGCTGTCACCGTGTTTGATACCACGTTAAAACAAGAAACTGCACAACCCGCCAGCTCCAGAGTGGCAGGATTAATTGCTCGCATTGACCATAAACACGGCTTCTGGTGGTCACCTTCCAATAAAGAGTTATACGGCTTGATTGGTACCCATCGCCCCGTGGATTTTACCCTGGGTGATCCCAATGCCCGGGCGAATGTCCTCAATGAAAATGAAGTCGCCACCATTATCCAAAAACAAGGCTATCGGCTGTGGGGTAATCGTACTTGCTCCAGTGATCCTAAGTGGGCCTTTTTATCCGTCAGGCGAACCGCCGACATGATTAACGAAAGTTTATTACGCGCGCACTTATGGGCGGTGGATCGGAATATTGACCGGAATTTTATTGAGTCAGTGACCGATGGCGTTAACAGCTATTTACGCACGTTAAAAAATAAAGGGGCGATTATTGGTGGGGAATGTTGGCTAGATGAAAAACTGAATACCCCGGAAAATATTGCGGACGGTAAAGTGTTTTTTAATTTCGACTTTACGCCACCGTACCCCGCCGAACACATCACCTTTCAATCCAGCTTAGTCAATGACTACCTAGAGGAATTGTCACCATGATGAAAGACACCCTCAAAAACATGAATTTATACATCAATGACTTTGGTTTTGCCGGGGTGATTGATGAAATTCAACTGCCGAAACTCAGCTTAAAAACTGATGAATATCGCGGTGGTGGGATGGATGCCCCAGTGGAATATGACTTGGGGATGGAGAAATTAGAAACCCAGCTCACCGTCAGCAAATACCACAAAGAAGTACTGACCACCTTTGGTATTAAGGTCAATAACAAGACCAAGCTTACCATTAAAGGCTCGATACTAGACGAGCAAAACGGCGAGGAAAAGCCGGTGGTGATTAATGCCGAAGGTCGAGTGAAAGAAATGGACTTTGGTAGTTGGAAGATGGGAGATAACGCCCCGTTAAAATTGACCCTGAATGTAGATTATTACCGACTCACGCTGGATAATGAGGAGTTGTACGAAATCGATATTATGAACCTGGTCCGCAAAATTAATGGCGTGGATCAGCTAGAACAAACCCGAAAAAATATTCTGTAAATAATTCATAAATTAGTGGTTGTTTAAACCATTAATTCACTCAACCAAAAGGAAAATACCATGAGCACGGTTAAATTAGACTACCCCATTCAATGCGAAGGTGTGACCGTTGACAGCATCACCCTAAGAAGACCCAAAGCCCGAGATTTAAAAACCATGGAAACCACGAAAGGTGGGGATATTTCCAAAAGCATTACCTTAATTGCCCATCTGGCGGAAATTACGCCGCAAGCTGTAGAAGATTTAGATGCCGCAGATTTTCAGAAAGCCAGTGAAGTGATCGCTGGTTTTTTGGGGACTGCGTTATCCCCAGTGATATCTACGGAGTTTTAGCTGATTTAGCGGTGGTGTTTCACTGGCCACCCTCGGAATTATGGGAGTTGGAAATCACTGAGTTAATGATCTGGTATGAAAAAGCCCGAGAGCGTACAGAGGTAGCGGATGCCTAGTTTAGGAGTATCAATTGTATTAAGTTTAACTAGCCATATTGCTTCTCCAGCTGCGGCGGCGAGTCAAAGTATTGCTCGTCTAGAAACACGCTATCAGGCATTGAGTCGTGCCCAGCAGCAGCTTAACCGAAATATGGAAAGGCGCTCGGCTTTGCGTGGGCAACTGATGGATGCTGCTGCATTAGGATTGGGCTTAGCCGTACCTATCAAAGAAGCTATCCAGTTTGAGTCTGCGATGGCTGATGTAAAAAAGGTGGTGGATTTTAAGCAGCCGGAAGGGTTTGAAAAGCTCAGTGATACCTTAAAAAAACTTACTCGTACGATACCTGTCACTGCCACAGGGTTAGCAGAAATAGCTGCCTCGGGTGGTCAGTTGGGAATTGGTGAGCAAGATTTGCCTCAATTCGTTAAAACTGTGGCTAAGATGTCCACCGCATTCGATATGTTGCCATCTGAAGCTGGCGACGCAATGGCTAAGTTATCGAATATTTATAAAATCCCCATCTCACAAATGACTCAGCTGGGTGATGTGATAAATCACCTGTCGGATAACAGTGCGGCCAAAGCTAAAGATATGGTGAGTACGCTTAGTCGGATCGGTGGGACTGCACGACAGTTTGGGCTGGCTTCCCATCAAGCCGCTGCCTTATCGAATGCGTTTATTGCCTTGGGTAAGGAGCCGGAAGTGGCAGGCACGGCGATTAACGCCATGCTGCAAAAATTACAAAATGCTTCAGGTCAAACCAAAGCTTTTAGTAAAGCCCTCGATAAAATTGGCTATTCCGCCCACGACTTAGAATATGCCATTGCCCAAGATGCACAGGGTGCCTTACTGGATTTTTTAAGCACGTTGGAAGGTGTTGATAAACAAAAACGAGCCGGTATTCTAGCTGATTTATTCGGCATGGAGTTCAGTGATGATGTGAGTTTATTAGTGGGTAGTTTAGATACTTATCGAAAAGCCATAGGCCATGTGGGCGATCAAGCTAAATACACTGGCAGTATGCAAGCTGAGTTTGAAAGTCGCTCAAAAACCACTGCCGCTAATTTAATATTAATGCGTAATGGCCTGACTGAAGTTGCCATTAATTTAGGCACCATATTATTACCCCCTTTAAATAAAATCATTAATCACATTCGTGAGTTGACAGTAAAAATTACCGAATTTGCAAAGGAACATCCAGCAGTTACAAAAGCATTAGTCAGTATTGCTGCTGTTTTGGTGATGGGTAAAGTGGCAGCGATTGGTTGTGGTTATGCCTGGACGTTTTTTAGAGGGGGTATTTTAACTGGGGTAGTCGCTTTAAACCGGGGACGGCTGGCACTCATGCTGTATAACCGACACTTGTCGGCTCATCGCCGTTTAACCATTCTCTCGCAAATTACCGGGTTATCTCGGGCCGAAGTAATGAACCGACGGTTTACTCGGTCATTAGTGGCGGGTAGAGGTGTCGTACGTAGTATGGGGGCTGCAATGTGGGGAGCAGCCACGGGTGGATTAAAAGCCTTGCTTTTAGGGCTTAAGGCATTAACGGTTGGATTGCTTACCACACCTATTGGCTGGATTATCATAGCTATTACTGCCGCAGGCGTTGCTATTTATAAATACTGGGATCATGTTAAAGCCTTTATTGGAGGTGTGGTTGAGGGTTTTAGTGCAGCATTTGGCCCGATCAAAGAAACGCTTGCACCATTAGAGCCAATATTTAGTGGAATTAGTGATGCAGTTGGTTGGGTAGTAGATGCAATTTCGGATTTATTTACGCCAGTCAATGCGACAGCAGAAGAGTTAGACAGTGCAGCTTCTATGGGTAGAAGGTTCGGAGAAGCCTTAGCAGGTGCAGTCAAGATTATACTTACTCCCTTTACCAAACTGCTCGAAACAATCCAAGCTGTGCGGGACAATATGGACATCATTACCAAAACGCCGGGAAAAGTACCAGGAATGGTGATGGATAAAATAAAAAATAAAGTAAGCTCTGACATACAAGGTGTAAAGAAAGTATGGAACTGGGCTTTTGGCGATGATGAAGAGGAGCAACCCGAAACAATCAAAAAACAACAAGTGAAGCCTTAGCGAGGAGGGTGGTGCAGGAAGAAATGAAAGCTCAGGAAAGACAAGCCCACGCTAGGCAGCGTGGGGCGTTGTATGATTTGGATTAATTTAACCCTGCCACTTCAACACATTCTCCTTTTTCATTAAGGTATACTCGGGCATGCATGCTCGTATAAATTCGTCCAAGTGCTTTGGTTCTGTAGAGGTAATTAATTCATCTTCTGCAATTTTCTTAGTGGATACTAATTGACCTTTTTCAAAAACCAGTAGGAGTCTTACCCGGTCGAGTAGATTGGTAAAGTTGTTTTCAAGATTGAGTTGCGGTTGGTTGGGCTCATTTGGTATTAAATTTTCAAGTACATCCAGCACCCACTTTCTAAATTCTTTGGCAACATTAGTACAGGCAAACATGGCTATCAGGTGGCAGCCTCGGGGGGAGAAAATACGTGTTTCGAACTTAGGATCTTGAGTTTTTCCGCTGGGGGTCAAATTGACCACCAGGGTCATATCGCTTGAAAACTCTTCACTATTTCTGCTGTAAAGGCGGTTAACTGATTTGGAATCTTGGTAATCTAATGCTTTTGCTAACTGTTGAGATGTAAGCCAAGGCTTATCCTCATGGTTAACTATTGATAGCTTTACAGTATTGAAGTTTAGTGTGGTGGGCAGAGTAGTCATCCAATGACTCCTTTGTGATTTTTCTGAAGGTAAGTGGTGTCGGGAGGTTCAGAACGGCCACAAAGATACCGCGGACATATTTCCCAAAAGGGTGTTGTATTAGTCGCCCTCCCGACATAAACCGGGCGAATCCTTTTTTCAGGCATAAAAATACCAACGCTTTCGGGGTTGGTTTGTACCGCTTTGTGTGAGGTTCTGACGCCTCATCTGTTAAGCTATATCAACTTGGCTTGAAGATCAATACGAAAGTTGTTGAAAGATTTGTTTCAGGTGGCCTTGGTACAAAAAGAAAAGCCTGATTTTCGGTGAGGAAAAACCAGGCCAGTAGGTTATTTAAATTTGGTAAGCCTGAGAAAATACCTTAATAGTGAAACAAAAAACGCAAAAGCAAGTACTGCAGGGACTTTCTTAGATATATTTAATTTCAAGGTTGTTAGCAGGTTTTGTAACTCGATTATGAACAAAATGCCTGAACCACTGTTGAACCACTGCTGAATGAATGGGGGAAAGGACTAATGTCTTTAGTTCAAAGTACTGCTAAAAAAATAAAAGCTATTAAGGGGGAAGGAATTCAGTTGCCTAATTTGAATGAACTAAGCCTAGATACAAGAGAGTTTATATTCCACCATACCTCCCTAGCCAAGACACTTCTTAACGCTCGTGCGGCGGAGGGGCTTGCAAAAATATATGGAGGGGGGAGAAACAGCGCTGCTGTGAGAAAGAAACAAGGAAAACTTCTTGTTAAATGGCTTGATGATGCCGCCGCTGTTGCTAATCCACTACGCAAGACAGCACAACGAGCCAGTATGGTTGGAGGGGGGGTGGGGGTTGCTCTGGGTGCGAGGGGGTTAATCAAAGCTAAAGAAAAAAAACGCCGTATTCAATTCCTTGAGGAGATAGTTTACAACAGGTTTCTGACAATTTTTATTGCAGGTGCGCGGGAATCATGTGGCAACGGGGTTGATCCAGACGTTTGCCTTGAAACCGAGTGGAATGCACTAGGTGAAGGAAAGGGGGCTAGGGCGCCGGATCAAATGAACTGGACCGACCAATCGCGTCCTCTCAGACCAGAGTACACTGAGTATTGGGGAAAGCTGCAACAAGCGAAAAGAGAATATCAATCGGAGGTCGCCAGTTCTAGCATACAAGTGGGGCTTGGCGGAGCCACACTGATACAAAACGCCTCTAGCGAAGTATCTACTGGTATATTAAAGTCGACCTTTAAGTCAAACAAATTCAAAGAGCTAGCTGAGAATACTGACCTTTCCACTTATATAAATGCTCAGCAGGGTAGTATTAGCCAAAATATTAAGATCAAACTAGGGCTACTAGAAAATACCACCAGTCTACAAGGAATGAATGATGCTCTGAAATGGGCAAAAAAAGCTAAAAAGCTAGCTAAATTCGCCGGTAAATTAGCTGGGGGGCTAGACGTCATCAACACTGTACAAACATGTTATGGGGCTGTTAATGCGATAAGCGGTGTTGCCTCTGAGAGTTCACCATCAGGTTATAACATTGCCCGGGCTGCAATTGATGGTGTAGATTGCCTTATGTCCGCTATAGGACTGGCCCTTAACGCACTAGGGCCGATAGGGCAAGCGGCGTCGGCTATCATAGGGGTTATATCTAGTGTGGCCGTTGTCCTAGCCCACTCTATTGTGAATGCGGTCGAAGAAGTCGATATTATAGCAGAGTGGCTGCCCCTGACTGGCTCAGAACGGTTTGCAGCGGGAGTTCTAAGTTTTTTAGGAAGCCTTTTTGGGTTTCGTAGTGAGTACATTACGAGCCTATTGCATGCAGGCGCTAATGCCCGTGAGCGTAGTGTGGCGTTTAGCCAAGTGCTGGCACAACTAGCAGAAGCGCTAATGCGTAACCGAAAGGGGGACAATGAGAACATTGCAGTGGCAGGAGGGGCCCTGGTAGTACCTGAGGTTGCGTATAACGTAGTAGCCACGGCTGAAGGGCAGCCACCTAAACGGTCGTTGCGTCACATGGTACTAATAAAGCGAATTCCGTTGAGCGATGCGCTGTATTACCTGCGACAGGGGGTTGAAGGGCTCAAAGACATCATCACGCTTAAATACATCGAAGAAGGCGTGCCTTCTAGTGAACAAAAACCCAGTTATATATTAAACGCTGTGCAGGATTGCAATAAGCGGTCGTTGAAGCCCGAGGATGAAGACACAGACACCTGCGTGGAAGAAAACCTGACAGCTGACGAAACCGACGATGTAATACGGAACTTCTTTACTACGAACAACCCTCAGATCTTACACGTAGTACGAGATTGGCCCATTGAGTTCCGCAACCCAGATCCAAGTGTGATGTGCCAAAAGGAAGGAGATTCAAGACTTAGTCCATGCATGGACTATGGAACAGGTGCATTATTATATAATGAACCACGTGATTCACTAACTATTAAATTACCGCCACCGAACTCACTACATATGCTAAGGGGGGGTAAGCTTATTCCCATTGATGAGGTGCTGTGGAGTGTTAAACGACTTGATGTTAGCGAAGTGGGAGAAACTAGGGGAAATGTAACGACCCTCCCCACCGTCTCCTTGTCTTTCCATGATGGCCGTTCGGGACCTTCAGATACTCTGTTAGTGGATACTGGGGGCGGGTACGACACCATTGATTTGAGCAACAATCGCCAATGCGGCAAGCTTGGTAAACCTGCGTGTATTGAGGGTGCATTCCCAACGGGTGAATACCCCATAAAGACAATAATAGAGCTCGGCAAGGGCAGGGGAAACTATAAAGGTACTCCAAACGAGAACTATTACATTTATAACCAACTGCCGGTGAGCGAGCATTCATTTATGCAGGCGCTAGGGTATGCCAGCGCAAGGGAAGGAACTGGTGATGTGATAGTAAATGATAGAATAACAAGACAATTGTATAATGAGGGGGAACCTGTACGTGTGGCCAACGTGTGCTCAGTCTCTGACCCCCTGTGTTTTGCGGGGCCAAGGAAACCAGATTTAATCTCCAACGATGAGCCTGGAAGCCAGACCGTGGTCATCTTCCCTGCTACTTTCGCACAACCATTTGGAAAGGATGACACCAAGCTTTGGGTGAAGAAAGTAGGTAGTGAGTATAAAATAGGGTATCAACGAGTGGTTGGTAGCGAGGATTTTTGGTTGGTGCTCACATCTATAACTACAACCGGAAAACTAGTAGTAGGGACACTTGATCTGCCAGGGGCACCGGAATTAGTTCAGCGTGCAACTGAAACGCAAGACGAAGATGAGCTTGACAGGCTACTAAGCATGGAAGCCCCCATTGAAGACTCTGTTCACAGTCCAATCGTATCTATAGAGGGAGTTTACGATAGACGCATAGAGTATAACGAGCTTCCCAATTTATTCCTCAATATAGTAGACAGGAGCTTGTTTTTTGACCCTCGTCGTGAGTCGGAATTAGAAAAACTAAAGAGAAGAAAACGACCATATCGCATGTGGGTATGCACATTATGCCAATGGCAGGAGAGGGTAGGTGATTGTATATATGAATGGAGGCATACCAGAACAGGCGACTACTGTGTGTGATTCATAGACATGGTTGCAACTTTCTTAGCTGCATTTCAAGCTGATAATTTTGCTCTTGGATTCGCTCTTT
>NZ_JAPMOU010000071.1 GCF_028858535.1 Spartinivicinus poritis | reverse complement strand
ACAGCATCGCTGTGATGATATAGACAAGTTATTTATACAGCATCTTCAATATGCCACTTTATGATTTTCTAGCTATACCATTTCTGCAGCGTCAGACTGTTCTGCTTCTTGAATATTTAGCTGGCTGTTTTGACTTTTCAAGCGGCATAACATTCAAGTCCCCAATTAAGGCCATGCAAAATTATCCGCTTGTCTGACTTTTATTGCAGCGTGTCGTTTTGAATATTTATTCATCATTAGTTGTGCTTAAGTTAAAGTATATATTGGCATAAGTGGTAGGGTCGTATGTCATTTAAATTACACTGTAGAGCAGTAGGAAACACATTAATTGCTTGTATAACGGGAAACTTGATTGCTGGGAACAGCGTTAGTTTGAGCAAGAAGTTAAGCAAGCGAATTAGTCAAGATGATGTCAATGTAATATTAGATATGACAGGAATTGAGTACATTGACTCGATGGGTATGGGAGATTTAACTGTAATAAGTTCAATAATTAAAAAGCATTTTGGACACCTAACAATTATTAGCCCGAGAAGAGAGGTAACAGAGTTAATAAGTAGAAGCGTTTACGGAAAGCATATTGAAATAAAAGAAGCAGAAAGCGCATAACTATTTAAATACGCTGATTTTTTTTATGAAACTTTGCTGTCCATTGGGCTGCTTGAAAAGTCAATGGCAGATGAGAGTCAGAGTTAAGTGTTGGCTTCTATTAGACCACTACACTCATCCATTGGTTACAAAACACCAGCAGGGTATGAGCAGCTATGCGCCTAAATTCCTAATAACAGGTGTCCACTAAATGGGGGGAAGATCAGGTATTGAGTATCTGCCATTGTAACCACCTACCCAGGCCTTAAGATGAGCAACTGACAGTTAGCTTTTTTCCCCATTCTGGAGGGAGCTTGGCGTAGTGCTCCATATCTGGTTGTTCAGCAAAAGGCTGCCTTAATAAGTTTAGCAGTTGATTAACTTCGTTGAAGTCTTGCTGTTTTGTTGCTTTATCTATGGCTTGTTGAGCTAGGTAGTTACGCAGGATATATTTGGGGTTAACAGATTTCATTTGTTGCGAGCGGTTTGTTTGTTCGTCGTCTTGTTGAGCTAGTCGTTGGCTATATTGTTTTGACCAATTGTCGAACCCATCTCGATCAATAAACAGATCTCTAATAGAAGAGTTTTGCTTATTAGGTATAAAGTCGCAAAGATGCCGGAAAAATAAAGTATAATCGACGCTATTTTTTTGCATTAAACTAAACAATTGTTGTACTAACTCTTGATCAGATTCAGTCAACTCTAACAGCCCAAGTTTTTGTCGCATTAAGTCAGCATACTTATGTATAAAAGCCTTTTCAAACTCACTTAATAACTGTTTGATGGTATCGGGTTTTATAAAGGGTACGAGCGCTTGACCAAGGCAGGCACAGTTCCAATATGCTATTGATGGTTGTTGGTTAAACGCATAGCGGCCAGAGTGGTCTGAGTGATTACAAATAAATCCTTGATCATAATCATCCATAAAACCAAAGGGGCCGTAGTCAAAGGTATCTCCTAGCAGGGACATATTATCTGTGTTCATTACGCCATGGGCAAAGCCAAATGCTTGCCAGTAAGCAATCAGTTTGCCGGTTTTTATGACAGTTTGGCGGTAGAACTCTTCATATTGATCATTGCTTCCCATCAGGCTGGGGTAGTATTGTTGAATTGCAAAATCAATTAACTCTTTTAATTCTTTATGCTGTCGGGTGTAATAAAAAAACTCAAAACTGCCAAATCGTAAGTGAGTTTTAGCCACTCTGATTAAAGTAGCAGCTGTTTCTATCGTTTCTCGATATACGGGTTCGTTACTGCCGACTATACATAATGCACGTGTAGTAGGGATGCCCAAGTGATGCATTGCCTCACTGCATAGATATTCTCGAATTGTTGAGCGCAATACTGCTCGACCATCTCCTTGACGAGAGTAAGGTGTCATTCCAGACCCTTTAAGGTGCAGATCCCACTTGTCACCATTAGTAGTGCATATTTCACCTAGTAATAAACCTCTTCCATCACCTAGTTGAGGGTTATAAACACCAAACTGATGGCCTGAATAGACCATGGCCAAAGGCTCTGCCTCTGGCCAAATTTTTTGGCCACTACCTATGCTGACTAAGGAGCTTATATCTTTATCGTTAGCTAGGTTAAAGCCCAATAAATTAGCAACAGATTCATTAGCACTAACTAGATGAGGGTTAGTTAAGGGCGTTGGAGGCTGTTTAGTGTAAAAGCAGTCGCTAAGTTGGGCAAACTGGTTATCAAATGTCAGGTCAGTTATAGGTGTCACAACAGGAGCAGCCCTTTGCAAATTAATACTTGACTATATTACTTGGTTTTTAGAGTCTTGTGTAGTACATCAAACTAACTACCTGAAATGAAAAGAGTAAAGTGTAGGAATATTAGTTAATGGTGACCTTGGCTTAATTGAGCGAAAAAAATTAAGATTGTGTTGCAGTAAATATACTTGTTAATGTTACATCAGTAATAATAAAAATCGCCCTATTTCTAAATATTATCAATAATAGGTAGCTTAGACTGGAAGATGGTGTTGAGCTTTGCAGGTTGTTTTTATAAGACGACATGGCTTACGCAGAGTCAATAGCAGTTTTTTATAATTGAAAATGGAGAATGTGCTTTGGCTGATTGGCAAATTTCACGCTCACTAATTGTTCCTGCTGACATTGATAACTCACATGAGAATGAAGTTGAGAAGAAGGTTGGTGTACAGGCTGAATTTAAAGGTTCGATTATTACGCTTGTTGAAAGCAGTGCGCGTCAACTATTTGAGCAAAGTCAGACACCAAAAAGTGCTACCCGTGAATTTGGAGCTTTGTCCTGCAGAAGTATTAAAGTGCAGCGGGCAAATAAAGAGACATCTATAGATAGTGCTCATGATACTGTAAATGTTGATAAGCGATTATCTGAAGCGCGCATCAAAAATAGCCCTCAAGTGGCAACAGCTGCTGATTTTTGGGGTAGTCTTATTGAAAATAACACACGAATTATTATTGGATTAAATAGCTCTGATTATCAGTTACAAGCTTCTCATGAGTCATGGTATGGCAGCAAAGATAATCATTTTATAGTGACTAAAGAGCCGCCCTTAAGTGTAAAAGATGGCCATCTAATATATGAGAAAAAATTAGTAGGCGATAAAATAACAAGTACAAAGTTTACTGTTGAAAGTAACCATATTCAAGGAGCTTTACGTACAGTTAATTCCCAGCAGGTAAACGCTATAAATTTTAATCAATGGCCTGATAGTGGAATTATCACTCAAAAACAACTCCGTGAGCTAGTGGAAACAATTAATTCTGCCAGGATGCAAGATCAGAACGGCCTAGGTGAAATTTTGGTACATTCTTCAATACAAGATGGACGTTCTGAAGCGGTTGTTGTTGCAGAAAAATTATTTCAATTAAACCTACAGAATAAACTAAATAAAGAAACGCTAAATAACACAGTTGATGCGTTAGTTGCTAAAACTGGCCCTATTTCTAGGCTGCAGCAAGAGCTATTACAGGGCTATGGTCGGATGTTACTGGGGGAGGGGTAGCTAGGAAGGTTTTGCGTTAGCGGATTTAAAAAAACATTTAGGACCTAGAATAAGTCATTAGATACAATGAACTAATCTTGCTTTAATAGAAGTGAGAACTGGCCTGGCTAGCTATGATAGAACAAGGAAACTGTATGATAAGCTACATTGATCATATAGTGTTAACAGTCAAAGTATTACAGCAACAAACTATTAGTCAAGAAGAAATTGTTGCATCTAACAATAAAAATAAATTAGCTGGTATGGCGCCAATTGATTTAGGAAACCTAAAACTACCACGTGAAAAACAAACTGCAGATGAAGATAGCTTAGGAGCAGGAGAAACCATAACTGTATGGGTTGTCGATGCCAATAACCCTATTATTGAAGAAGATGGTATTCATGTTGGCCATGCTAAAGTAGATCTTGATGTTTTAGAAAGTCTTGCTTTGGGCCAAACCTTAGAGATAGCACTGCCACACCGTAATGAGAATTATAAGGCAACTATTACCTCAACATATAATACTCAAGATGGTGTTGAGGTTTGGCAAGGGCAAATTGAAAGTGGTCAGACGTTTGAAAATATTTCGATAAGTCGTGGCTCCCGAGAAACTTACATGATGGTTGATACATTCAATGGAACTTATTCTGTAAGTGTCAACAATGAAACAGGTAAAACCACAATTATTGATGATAGTGAAGTTACAGCTAAAAAAACACAAGGCCGTATTGATTCTGTCAGTGTACCTAAATTTGAAATTACACCGCCGCCTTTAATCTGAAATGGGATTACATTGTAAGATAGCTATTACTTATTCAATTAATAAAAGCCCTAAGTTAGGGCTTTTGAGAACCTTTGACTGAAAGGGATATATTTACTTTAAAAAGACACGCTTTTTCTGAATTTGGCTCTTCGTTTGGCCACTTGTTGGCTTTTTATTTCTATTCTGAGAGGGCTTCTTTGCTCCAACTTTTTGCTCTCCATTGGTTCTTTTGCTATTCGGCTTTTTTCGCTTAGACTCGTTATTTAACTGAGCAGCTCCCTTAATATTCGTTTTAGTAAAGTCTTTTTTAATCTTCGGTTTTTTCGGTCGTCTTGGTTTTTGGTTAGAGTCGACTTTTCTTGAGGCTGGTACGACATGCTCAGGCTCAAATCCACCAATTTCTTCTCGCTCAATACTTCTTTTAATAAGGCGTTCAATATCTTGTAGCAGTTTGATTTCATCTGCACTTACCAAAGAAATTGCTTGGCCTTGGCTTCCTGCTCGGCCAGTACGCCCGATTCGGTGTACATAATCTTCTGGTACATTAGGTAAATCAAAATTCACCACCTGTGGTAGTTGGTCAATATCAATGCCTCTTGCTGCAATATCTGTGGCTACCAATACATCCGCTTTGCCTCTTTTAAAGTCAGAGAGTGCTTTGGTTCTCTGTGATTGACTCTTATTACCATGAATTGCGACTGCAGAGATACCATCTCCATATAGGTTTCTTACCAGGCGATTAGCACCATGCTTAGTTTTGATGAAAACTAATACTTGCGACCATTTTTCAGTGCGAATTAAATGACTCAATAATTTGGTTTTACGCTTTTTATCTACAGGGTGAATCAGTTGTTGTACTGTTTCTGCTGTGGTGTTTTTGGGTGAAACATCTATTTCCACAGGATTCTTCAACATGCCTTTAGCCAACTGACGAATATCATTAGAAAAAGTGGCGGAAAATAAAAGTGTTTGTCTTTCCTTTGGCATTAAGGCTTGAATTTTTTTTATGTCATGAATAAAGCCCATATCTAACATACGATCAGCTTCATCTAGAACAAGTGTTTCTACATCAGTAAATTTAATAGCATTTTGTTGGTAGAGGTCCAGTAAGCGTCCAGGTGTTGCAACTAATACATCCACCCCGCGACGCAACTTCATCATTTGTGGGTTAATTTTGACACCACCATACACGACAGTTGAGTGAATACGTAAATGCTTGCTGTAGATTAAAACATTCTCGTGAACTTGAGCAGCAAGCTCACGAGTTGGAGTTAACACCAGTGCACGTACATGGTTGCTTCTTGCTCTAGAGGCCTTACTTAAACGATGTAGTAAAGGCAGCGTGAAACCAGCCGTTTTACCAGTACCCGTTTGGGCAGAAGCCATAATATCGTTGCCGTCCAGAATAGCTGGCGTTGCCTTTGCCTGAATAGGGGATGGTTTGCTATACCCTTTTTCTTGGATGGCACGAAGGATCGGTTCAGACAAACCGAGAGTTTCAAAAGTCATTAATGATTCCTATTGACGAGGCTACTCGCCATAAAACTAATAAATTAGGGCTAATGCTACGTAAGGATGAGCTTTGCCGTGAGTGTGCTATTGCACATTGCGGCATTCAGTAATTGGCTCTCTTGAGGAGGGTCAGGCGCTTTGGCCATGCAACTAACGATGACGCTTACTTGCTGGCGGTAAGCCAGGATGCAAATGGTAACACAGTTGAGTAGATAAAACCTAACGTATTATAGTGTATCTATACCCTTCTCGAGTGATTCTTAGGGCAAGTTGTCTACTGTCTAACTTGCGGTAGCTACCTTAATAAAAGAATGATGGTTTGATCCTAGTTTTTTGGAATCTATAATTTGTGTATGTGATAGTTAATATTAAGTCTTCAATGATTTAATCAAATGTTATTTTATGGAAATATACAAATTCAAGTTAAGACCGGGATACAACTCTTCTGAATTACTAATTGATGCCATTGACTTATGGGTAAATGACGAAGTAGTTATGCATCTTGACAGCTATGCTAGAACAAGGAAACTGTATGATAAGCTACATTATTTCATTGATAACGAATCCCGTATTTCACCAGTTTCATCCATGGTTGAGTTTTCAAATTTAACGTCTTTACATTATTTACATTGTTAAGATTTGCGGCATATAGCTACTTTTTTATTGGTAATAGTATTATTGACTAACTTTCAAGTTCATATCACATTTCTGATACCAGATCTGTTCAGTACCATGTTAATAATGGTTTGTTCTGCTCTAGTAGTTATTGCGATAGTGCTAATGTAATTGGTTTTTACATCTTGGATGTTAAAAGAGGTAGCCTATTCACCTTTGTCTAACAATGAAAACTAAAAATCTAAAAGACTGTTGGTATGAATAGTGAGTACTTTAACAAACCCTTGTGCCAGATAATAATGCTTCTACTAGTAGCTAAATTAAAGATAAGTATTAAATACCCAATAAAAATATTTTTGTAAAATATCTGCTTTATTGTTATAACTCCAAATTGAATGTCTATTTAAGGTAAGAGCTCTTGCTACCTTTAAATAAAATGAAAACTTACTTGTTTCTAAATGTAGATTAATATGTAAATAAGGATAAACTCATTATTAACTATTAAAGTGAGTATTTACAAAAAATGGGCTTGTTGATGGTTTTACGTTATTGCTTATTGCATCAAGTCTCAATCATGTAAGCATGTGTTGCATATAGTTAATATATGAGTTTGTTATATTTTGATGAACATCAGAATAGTATTTGTTTAGTTATGATAATTACAGGGATTATGTAAAAATGCTAAGTGGCAATAGAATTAATGATGAAGGAATTTCTTCAGGAAAACAGGATGTTTCTACAAAAGGAAAACGAAAAGCTAAATTGCTTAAAGATGCCAGAATACCTATTGAAGAAATAAATGATTCTCATGTTAGAGAAATGTGGGAAATTTTCCGTAGGTTTTATGATGAAGTTAACTTTAATAAATTTTTTAGTGATCTCAAAAACAAGCAGGGTGTTATAGTTGCTCTAGACCATAATGAAAAAATTAGAGGTTTTTCAACTTATAAATTTTTCAATATATCTTTTGAAAATGCTACGACTTCAGTTATTTTTACTGGAGATACTATATTAGAGCCTCAGTTTTGGGGGCAAAGTGCTTTAAAAGTTGGTTATACAAAGTTGGTAATGTACCAAAAACTAAAAAAACCAAGTCAGGATTTATACTGGTTTTTAATATCTAAAGGATATAAAACTTATCTTGCAATGACTCGTAACTTTCCTAACTGTTGGCCAAAATATAATGTAAAAACACCACCAAAGATAGCTCAATTATTGAATGAATCAGCTATAATGCTCTATCCTAGTAACTGGCGTAAAGAAAAGGGGTTGCTTGAGTTTAAAATATCTGAAGGTCAGCTTAAGTCTCATGTTGCGCGAATAGAGTTATCTGATGAATTAGATCCTGATATTAAATTTTTTATGAAAAAAAATCCAAACCATATTAATGGTGATGAGTTGTGCTGTCTTGCAAAAATAGATTGGAAATATTTTTATTATCAGGCTACGAAATCATCGCGCAAGCTATTTAAAAATATCATAAAATAAGTGTGTCTGAAAATGAAAAAATACATGTTGGCTGCTATTCATAGAGCTCATGCTGTTAGCTTAAAAAAAGAAACGCGCAGATTTTGTACTTCATTGAAAAAAATATCTATTAAACAAGAGGAAATATTACAGGCTATTATTAGGGAAAATGCAAATTGCCAATATCTAAAGTACTACTTAAAGGAACATGATTGTACAAATAGTATTATTGAAACAGTACAGGAGAAGCTTCCAATAGTTTCATATAAAGATCTATCTCCTTGGATAGATAAAATCCATTCAACTAATGATAGAGTTTTGACAGAAGAGCCAGTGTTATTTTGGGAGCCTACAAGTGGTAGCACTGATTCGAAAAAGTGGATACCTTATACTGCCTCATTATTAAATAGTTTTAATAATGGTATTAAACCCTGGCTTAAATCATTATATGATTACTATCCAACCCTTAAATCAGGTACTCATTATTGGTCTATTTCAATGGCTACCTCTGAGCATATACAAAATCATACAGGTATTCCTCTTGGAGTAGAAGACGACTCTGATTTTCTTGATCCTTTTTCTAGATGGGCTATGCACAAAATAACAGCAGTTCCATCAAGTATAAAGCACTGTAAAACAAGTGAAGAGTGGCAGTTTAATACTTGTAGATACTTACTTGAGCAGAATAATTTATCTTTTATTAGTATCTGGAGTCCTACGTTTTTAATGGTTCTTTGTGACTATATTGTCGAAAATTTTGATAACATGGTTGCTAGCTTATCAAGAAACCGTCAAAAAGAAATTATAAAGAGTAAGTTTGAAAATACCAGAGACTTTAGTAAATTATGGCCTAATCTTAAATTAATATCATGTTGGACTGATGGACCCTCTTATACTTTTGCTAAGGCACTATTATCACGCTTTTCTAACTCTGTAATTCAAGGTAAAGGCCTTCTTGCAACTGAATGTGTTATATCAATCCCATTTATTAATTCAAGAAAAAATTTTTTCTCTCATAAAGAGTCATTGATAAGTCAAGGAAGTGTTCTTGCATCAAATAGCCACTTTTTTGAATTTTTAGAAGCTGAAACTGATTGCACTGATACCTACTTAGCTCATGAACTTAAAATAGGAATTACATATATTCCAGTAGTTACTACTAGTGGAGGACTATACCGATATAAGATAAATGATCTTGTTCGCTGTACTGGATTCATCCAGAAAACTCCTACTATCGAATTTGTTGGTAAAGCAGATTATACAAGTGATGTTGCAGGGGAAAAATTGCATCCAATTTTTATTGATAATATTATAAAAAAAGTTCGTGAAAAAATGAAAATTGAAATTCACTTCATGCTAATATCAGCGCCGAAAATACTACCTGGTAGCTATAAGCTATTCATAGATTCTCCCGAGAGTGATAATGATATAAAAAACTTTACTGAAGAGTTGGAATACCAATTGAATTCATCTCATCATTACTTTAACTGCATTAAAATAGGACAATTAAAACCCTTATCTTTCCATAGAGTAAAAAATGCTTGGAGAAAATATCAAACTATGTTTACTAAGCATGGTATGAAGCTTGGGGATATAAAACCTTCCATACTAAATAATAGATATGATTGGGATAAAGTGTTTTTGAAAAATTAATTAGGTGTTGTTTTTATATATTTTTGAATAGATTTTAGGGTTATACAAGGTTATGAATGTTATTGATTTTTTTGTTAGAATTGAAAAAAATAGTGATCTGTCATTAGGTGATTATATAGAAAATGCTAAAAATATTGATGTATTCACGTTAAATGTGAATGAAACTATTGTTCCTTGTACAGTAAATAATAATAACAAAGAATGTTACTTGGTTTCACCTAGCGTGCATTATATTAAGTATGCTATGGATGAAATTTCAGAAATGAGTAACAAATTATTACTTTTTACTTTAAAATGTATAGGAAAAACTATCTATTTAATTGGTAGTTTTGGTTGTATTGATAAAGCTGTACATGTGAATAATTGGCTTATTTCTACTAACCCTAATGTTCGGTTAGACCAAGACCAAGTAAAACTAATTACTAAAAGTATAAAGGATAAACATCCTTGTCATAGCATTATATTTAGAAGTATTGATCCAATAAAAGACTGCGATCTTATTAAATATTTGGTAAAAGAAGGCTACCACCTTGTTCTTAATAGAGAGATTCATTATTTCTATCCTAATAAAATTAATTTATTTACAAAAAACAAGAAAAAAATGTATTGAGAAATGTTAAAATGGCTCGTAAGTATAGCAAAAACTTAATCGACGAGCCAAAATTAAATGAAAATGATTTTTCTGTTATGGAAAAATTGTATAGACAGCTATATATAGATAAGCATAATCAGTTTAATCCTAAGTATAATACGCAGTGGTTTGAAGAAGTGTATAGATTGAAATATTACACATTTAGAGTTTTTAAAGAAGATAAAGATATTTTAGCCTTTGTCATTTTCTATAAAACGAGTGAAACAATATTTCCATTAATAGTGGGGTATGATAGAAGTAATGAAAATAAAAAATTATATGAAATACTTTTTGGGTCTTTACTTAAAGATTCGTTGAGCAGCAATTTGGAGCTATTCTTAAGTGGAGGAGCTAGCTCTTATAAAAAAAACAGAGGCACTGAGACACACTTTGAGTTTGAAGCTGTATATTATGATCATTTACCATTACATAGAAAACTACCGTGGAAACTAATTAAATTAATGTACGATAAATTTGCACAGAGAATATATAGTGAGGATATTATATAAATCTTGTACCCAAACAGCTTACAGCATGAAGGTAGGTGTTTCACACTAATTACAAATATTTATCCTAAATAGTAGAATGTATAATCTTGGTTCCATTAAATTTTTTGGAGAACAAATGCTAAACAAAGCAAGAGAATTTGCTATTAAGGCTCATGGAGAGCAAAAATATGGGAGTGAGCCATATATTGTTCATTTGGACGCGGTTGTTAATAATTTACAAGCTTATGATCAAACAGCTCAAATTGTTGGGTATTTACATGATGTGATGGAGGATACGGAGATAACATATGAAGATATAAAAGAGAATTTTGGTGGTTTTGTGGCTGACTGTGTAGCAATAGTCACTGATGAGCCTGACAGTAATAGAAAAGAAAGAAAAGCTAAAACTTATGAGAAAATGGCTAATGTAACAGGTGATTTAGAGTTGGCTCTAATAGTGAAAGCTGCTGATAGGCTGGCAAATTTGCAGGCTTGTATCAAAGGTGGCAATGCTAAATTGCTAAACCAGTATAGAGATGAACAATCAGCATTTAAGACTGCAGCATATCGTAGGAATAAATGTGAAGATATCTGGCAAGAGATCGAAAGAATAATAAATTTAGAATGAACAGATGGTTATTAAATGCTGATATTGTTAAATTTTAACTCTAGTCAGAATGTCATAAACTTCTGACTAGCTTAAGTCGTTAAATCTAAGAGCAGCTTTGGAGTATTTCAGGTGGACCCAGCTTAGTTATTAATAGGCTTTCAAGTTCTGATAAAGAAGCAACTTCATAATGAGGGTTAATACCTTCCGGAGTAGGTTTGTTATCTGTATTTAGCCAGCAAGTATCCAGACCGGCATTAATTCCCCCTAAGATATCAGAGCCTGGGTTGTCACCAACCATTAACACGTATTCGCGGGGTGGATTACACATAATAGCAAGTGCATGATCAAAAATATCCCGATGTGGTTTAGCAATACCTACTTGTTCGGAGATTACTACAAAATCAAAATAATCCTTAAGTCCAGTGCGTTCAATACGAATCTGCTGTAACTCAGTAAAACCATTGGTAATAATACCCAATTTGGATTTACCTTTAATGGTGTCTAATAGGCTGATAGCGCCTGTCAGTGGTGTACAAATTTTAGCCATACTACTTAAGAAAGCACTATTTAACTGTTGTGTCGAAACTTGCAGATGATCAGCCCAAGTGCTGAAGCGTTGATATTGTAACTGTTGTGCAGTAATTTCACCATTTTGATAATCTACCCATAAGGGTTTATTGACTACTTGGTATTCATGATAGTCTTGTAGAGTAAAAGTAACACCAAAATCTGAAAACATAAGCTGCAAGCCACTAAATGCATCGAAATTAAACAAGGTTTCATCAGCATCAAACACAATCCACTCATAGTTTTTCATTCAGCTTATTTCTCCATTTATACTGCATATTTACTTATATTGAAGTATTATACTGGAATAATGTTAGCTAGGGAAAGCCTTAGCCTATCTATAGGTGGTTATATAATACTAAAGTTATAAATTAAAAAGCGTGTATTTATGGCAATATGTGATTGCTGAAAAATAAATAATATTCGCATTATACCCATCATGAATCATTTTTAGGTGTAAAAATAAAGTGGTATAGACTCACAGCGAAGGATTATTTAGGCGAGGCCACCGAGCGATGAGTTCCAGTAGCACTTTTATGTAAATTAAAGTAGCTACCGCAAGTCTTGCTGTATCAGACTTGCCCCAAGGAGTTTAGATAAACTAAATGACTGGGGTGAAGGCAATTAAATGCTCCTGCAGTAATTGCATTCCTACCATCCGTGGTAGTCAGAGAAGGTAACAAAGCCTAAAAAAACATTCGCGAAGAGTATATCTTCATAAAAGTTAAAAGAAACCTATTCATGATGAGCTGGCAAATATACTTATAAAGTCAAAAAACATGGAGGTTGCTTTTAATGGCAATGAACATAGGGAAGTTATTCATATTTATAATCACTCTCCTGTCTCTGCAAAAGGCATTGGCAGGATTAGAGGTTGTTAATCATTTACATAATACTGCAGTTGCTCAAAACACAATATCATCTCTCAACCGTTTGCCTGGTGATAATACAACGGTAAATGTTTTTGAAAGCAGCTGGGTTCAGTTTGGAGGTGTTAATCATCGAGTAATTGATGTTGAGGTAGAATTTCCAGAAGCTAGCAAAACCTACTCGTCAGTAGTTGGGCATTTCTCTTTAAAATGTCCGAATCAGACCAAGTGTGATTATTGGGATCGTTATGGTAACTTTGGTTTTGTGATGAATAAAGGGACTGAAAATGAGTACTTTTTAGAAGCAGATCGTTTTATTACTGCTTATCGAGTAGGTTTTTCTTGGAAAACAGATTTTACCACATTGCGCCCATTATTTACTGGTAAGCAAACCATGCGAGTTTTTATTGATACTTGGGTTGGTGAGGGGCATGCACAAGGCGATGGTTGGTTATTTAATGCTTCTATTGAGTTTGTTGGAGGGCAGCCCCCACAGCCTGAAGCAAAACAAGTTATTCCAATTTGGCCACATTTAAGTTGGAAGTCTGGCCAGCCTGATAAGCCTGTCCATCAACAGGTTCGTCCAGTTAATTTAGTAATACCAGCAGGTAAGAAGTATATTTTTCGTTCATTTATCAGTGGTCATGTCTGGATTACTCATTGTTTACTAGACTGTAAGCTGTGCTGCATGGAAGTGATCGAAATAATCGGGCAAGGGAGAGCATGATGAAAGTACGGGTACTGGTGGGTACACGGAAAGGCGCATTTATCCTGACATCAGATGGAAAACGTGAACAGTGGGATGTTAAAGGACCACTCTTCGGAGGTTGGGAGGTTTACCATATTAAAGGCTCTCCTGTTGATCCTAATCGAATATATGCATCACAAACCAGTGACTGGTTTGGGCAAGTCATTCAACGATCTAGTGATGGCGGAGAAACCTGGGAACAGCCTGGCACTCCCCCTGGTGAATCGACTAACACAGAAGATGGTATGCCTAAAGGGGAAAGTAATAAGTTTGTTTACGATACTTCACCTGAAACAGGAAAGCCGCTTACCACTCATCAATGGTATGATGGAACCCAACACCCCTGGGAGTTTAAGCGGGTATGGCATCTTGAACCCTCACTAACTGACCCAGATAAGGTTTATGCTGGAGTAGAAGATGCTGCGCTATTTCATACGACAGATGGTGGTAAAACCTGGCGAGAAATAGCTGGCTTGCGTGATTGCTCTGGAGCCCAATGGTCACCAGGAGCGGGTGGAATGTGTTTGCATACCATCCTTCAGGATCCAACCAATGTTAAACGACTATATGTGGCTATTTCTGCAGCTGGTGCTTTTCGCACGGATGACGGAGGGTTAACCTGGAAAGCAATTAACCGTGGCTTAAAGTCAGAATATATTCCTGATCCAGAAGCAGAAATTGGTCATTGTGTACACCGTATTGCATTTCACCCATCACGTCCTGAAGTGCTTTTTATGCAGAAGCACTGGGATATTATGCGCAGTGATAATGCAGGTGATTTGTGGCATGAGGTAAGTGGAAACTTGCCGTCTGATTTTGGCTTTCCCATTGCTGTGCATGCTCACGAGCCTGAAACTATTTATGTAATTCCTATCAAGAGTGATTCAGAGCATTATCCACCAGACGGTAAGTTGCGTGTATATCGTAGCCGTTCGGGTGGCAACGAGTGGGAGCCTCTCACTAAAGGTCTGCCTCAGAGTGATTGTTACGTCAATATATTGCGAGATGCGATGGCAATTGATTCACTTGATGAGTGCGGTATCTATTTTGGCACAACAGGCGGGCAGGTGTATGTGTCTTCTAATGGTGGCGATAACTGGGCACCTATTGTTAGAGACTTGCCAGCAGTGCTATCTGTAGAAGTACAAACATTGTCATGATTAGAATAGTACTCCCTCAACATTTAAGAACACTGGCTCGTATTACTAACGAAGTGCAGCTTAACGTTGAGGGGCCTGCTACCTTGCAAATAATTTTTGATGAGTTAGAAACACACTTTCCCATGTTGAAGGGAACAATTCGAGATCATGTGACTCAGCAGCGCCGTCCTTATTTACGCTTTTTTGCCTGCGGAAAAGATATTTCTCATGAGTCATTTGACTTTTTACTGCCCGAAGAAATCACCTCAGGCGAAAAGCCATTTATGATTATTGGTGCCATAGCAGGTGGTTAGTAAATTCACTAGTTATACTTTTACCCTTCGCATTGGGTATATTATCTATTTATTGATGGCTGAGCCTCAGGTAAATATTACTGCAAAAGCTTTTAATAAACGACAAGTTTATTGCACTCCTTATTTATAGCGCTTTATAAAAATGAGTATGATAGCAGAGGGACGCTTGACTATCATTACCAGTGCTGGATTTTTGTACTGTGATGAGGAGACAAAGGAATGAACAACAGAGCGTTTGAGCACGTCATTGTAATCATGTTTGAAAATGAATACCGCAGTTATGTGTTACAAAATCCCTACATGCAATCGTTAGCTCGGCAAGGGATAGAGCTAACGCAATGTTATGGTGTAATGCATCCATCACAAACCAATTATATTGCATCAATAGCAGGTGAGTTATGTAATATGAGTGATGATGATCCTCCCCCGGAGTTATTAACCCAAAAAACCATTGTGGATTTAATTGAGGAGTCTGCTGAAAATATTGACTGGCGTGCTTATATGGAAAGCTTTAATCCACAAAGTAACCCTTGGCATCCAGACTTCAAACCAAAAGATGATTATCCTTATCTTGAAAAACATAACCCTTTTTCTTCTTTTGCACAAATAGTTCAGAATAAGCAGCGCTGGCAAAAAATTAGGAATGAAACAGACTTTTGGAAAGATATATCTCATGGTACCTTGCCTGAATATGCCTGGTTTACACCAAATATGTGGAGTGATGGCCATTACTTACTAGGAACCAGTGAATCGCCACATGAAAGAGCACCGGTCTTAGTTGATCAATTAGCAGAATGGTTAGAAGGATTTTTTAGTGACTTGAGGTTTCCAGGGCCAAACAGCTTATTACCTGAAAAAACGTTAGTTGTGGTCACGTTTGACGAAGCAGATTTTGAAGCAGACTATGATCAACACCGAAAATATACCTATGATGGTCCAAATCAAATTTATACTGTTTTGCTAGGCGATATGATTAAACCAGGGCGGCAACATGAAGGATATAATCATTATAGTTTGCTAAAAACCATAGAAAAAAACTTTAATCTAAATAGTCTTGGTAAAAATGATCAGTGTGCAAATTGGTTCCAGTTTTTATGGGGCAGAAGTTTTTCATGGAACAACAGGCAAGAAACGCCCATTAATGATGTTAAAACATTTGCTATTGCCGCTTATGCAGGGCGTTTATTCTGTATTTCTGTTAAAAATTATAACGTTGTTTATCACATGTATGATGGCAGGTTCTGGAGTGATGAAATATTTATAACAGAAGCTCAAGTATGTAATGTACAGCTTTTATCAATGCATGATGAACTTTGTTTATTCTTAGAAACAGCAGATCATCACATAACTGGGTTTAATTATACATTAGCATCGGGCTGGAATGAAAATTCATCAATATGTGCAGAAAGTAAATTTGTTAGTGGCTTAACTACTTTGACTGAATCAATAATGATTGATAACAAAGAAGTGGCTGCCATCGCTTTTAAAAATGAGCAAAACCAAGTGCAATGGCAGCTTTATCAAAATGGGCAATGGCAGGCAGTTGAAGCCACAGGACATCAGACGGAACAGCCAATTCAACTGGCAAATCTAGGCGGTTGTCTTTACCTGTTTTATCCAGAGCCAGAAAAAAATACACTTGTTACTGCTACATGTAATTTGGCTCCATGGAACGTGGTAACTGTTGCAGAAAGTAAGTATGCTGGTCCGCAAGATGATGCAGTTCAATTTCAGTGGTCACAAAATGCATTTCCTCTCCGTCATTATTCCCATGAACCTGATCCAGTCACTCCTGGTGAAGATGAGCCAGCCATTACTCAGATTAAAGGCAGAGCACCGTTAGCTTGTGCTGAGTTAGATGGGGTTTTGCATCTTGTGCATCCCGGTGTCTCTCAACAGCAATTAATAACAGAAACCTTTTCGATATCGGGTATTTTAACCGCAAAAGATAAAGTGTCTTATAACCCTGATCAGGATAAAACAACATCTAACGGCTATGGAACTCAATTAGAAGTAGGTTGGACAAAGCCATCATTAATTACTGGTGGCCAGTTAGCAGAAAATGGAGGGATAAGGGTGGCTCGTTGTGATGGCTCACTTTATCTCTTTTTTCAGGGAGTAAAAGGTGGTCATATAGAATTTTTAGAAGGAAAATATAATAAAATGTAATGCCTCTTAAGCGCTGTGAAATGCTATTATTACCAATAGGTGGCATTTATATGTAGTATTTAAACCTATTGGTTTTAATAGAAGGGCTGTGCAATGGACTTTTTTAATAAACTTCGTGGCGAGTTTATCGATATTATTGAATGGACTGATGATAGCCGCGACACCATGGTTTATCGATTTGAGCGATACAATAATGAAATCAAAATGGGTGCCAAGCTTATTGTTCGTGAATCACAAGTGGCTGTTTTCATTAACAAAGGTAAATTAGCAGATATCTTTGAGCCTGGCGACTACACCTTAGCAACAGATAACTTACCCATTTTATCAACTTTACAGGGTTGGAAGTATGGCTTTAATAGTCCATTTAAAGCAGAAGTTTATTTTGTTAATACACGCCGATTTACTGATCTGAAGTGGGGGACAAAAAACCCCATTACCTTGCGAGACCCTGAGTTTGGCCCTGTGCGGATACGTGCGTTTGGTACTTATGCTATTCGTATATCAAATGTGGCTAATTTTATCAGAGAAATTGTTGGTACCGATGGCCACTTCACTACTGATGAGATTACGAACCAGTTGAGAAATCTGATTGTTTCCCGGTTTACCGATCTTATAGGTGAAGCCAAAATTCCAGTGCTGGACATGGCTGCTAATTATGATGAACTGGGTGAATTTATCACTAAAAAAATTCATGATGATTTCGTTGCATATGGTATCGACATCACCAAAATGTTGGTGGAAAACATATCGCTACCCCCTGCGGTGGAAGAAATATTAGATAAGCGAACCAGCATGGGCATTATTGGAAATTTACATCAATACACCCAGTTTCAAACAGCTAATGCAATCGAAAAAGCAGCAGAAACTGAGGGAGGTTTGGCTGGCGGCGGCATGGGAATGGGCATGGGATTTGCCATGGCCAATCAAATGGGACAAAGCATGCAGCAGAGTCAGCCACCTCAAAATCAGCAACAACAAAATAGTCCTAATACTTCAGCCCCTGTGCCACCGCCACTACCACAGGAAAAACCATATTATGTAGCAGTTAATGGCCAGCAACAAGGCCCTATGCCAATCAGCCAGTTACAAGGATTAGTGAATAACGGGGTAATGACAAGAGATAGTTTGGTTTGGTGTGAAGGCATGAGCAACTGGACAAAAGCATCTGAAGTTGGTGCATTAAGTAGTTTATTTGCAGCAACTCCGCCACCTTTACCGCCACAATAATTAACAGTAAAGAGTAAAGTAGTTTTGGGAGTAGTTTATATCATGACAATCACTCCACCACCCCTGCCTCTTGAAGAAGAAAAAATACTTGATGATAAACTAGCAAATGAAACTGCTAATGAATTTAAATGTCAGCAGTGTGGTGCCAAGCTTATTTATAAGCCAGGAGCAAGATCACTTGTTTGTCAATATTGTAACTTTGAAAACCAAATACAAGTAAGTGATGATGAAATAGAAGAGCTTGATTATCATGACTATTTACGTAAAGCGCAAGCAGGAGATATTACTGAAGAAAAGCTCTATTTAAAGTGCGATGCATGTGGAGCGGAATCTACTTCAGATGCAAATGTGACTTCACAAGCCTGCCCTTTTTGTGATAGCCAAATAGTTTCAACTACTCACTCGAAAAAACTAATTAAACCTAGATCATTATTACCATTTAAAATAACGAGTAATGCAGCTAAACAAAGTTATAAAAAATGGCTGAATGATTTATGGTTTGCGCCTAATGCATTAAAAAATAAAGCGAAATTAGATACTTCACTAAATGGTGTTTATGTACCGCATTGGACGTATGATACAGATACTACCAGTAATTATAGGGGGGAACGTGGTGAATATTATTATGTTACAGTAACGAAAACTCGTACCAATTCAGAAGGTGAGCGAGAAACTTATACTGAACAGGAAAGACGTACTCGTTGGTATCCAGCATCTGGTCGAGTCGCTAATCAGTTTGATGATGTGCTGGTGTTGGCGAGCCATACTTTACCCAGAAAGTACACCCAAGCTTTAGAACCATGGGATCTGGAAAACCTAGAACCCTATCAAGATCAATACTTGAGTGGTTTCAAAGCAGAAAGCTACCAGGTTAATTTAGAGCAAGGCTTCGAACTGGCTAAGGATATTATGGATGACGAAATACGCAGTACTATTAGACAAGATATTGGAGGAGATGATCAAAGAATCCACTCGGTAAAAACCCGCTACGCTAATATTTCATTTAAACATATTCTGTTACCGGTTTGGCTTAGTGCCTATCGCTACCATGAAAAGGTGTATCGTTTTTTAGTAAATGCTAGGACAGGTGAAGTACAGGGCGAACGACCTTATAGCTGGGTTAAAATTACTTTGGCAGTAATCGTTGTGATTGTCTTAGCTGTTGCTGGATTTATTGGTTATCAATCGTTGCAACAAGGATAACGTCTTTGACTTAAATCAAGAAATAGTAAATTAATGAATATTCGTTATTTAAATAATGTAAAAGAATGATATATGTACTGCTTCCATAAATTTTTGAATGAACTGCTATTTGCCGTATAAAGTTAAACTTCCTTAAGACTAATTTGTAATAATTTAAGTAGCTGGCGGAAGCTTGGAGACAATTAAGTTTCTTATAGTGCTAGGTAAAGCGAAAACTAAAGAAGGCTATACTGCTCTCGTGGCTGCTGCAAATGGAGGTAACATTGAAGTAGTTAAATATTTCATTAAACAAGGCATAGATATTACATATCAAAATAGTGCAGGTTATTCAGCATTAATGATTGCTGCTGAAAAGAATGATATTAATATAACAAAATTGCTAGTTAATAATGGAGCTAATGTTAATGCGAAAAATTATATTGGTAGCACAGCATTGATGAAGGCAGTAGAAAATAGTCGTTGTCAGCTGAATGTTGTTAAGTTTCTAGTCGAGAATAATACTGATGTAAATATACCAGTCGCGAATCATTTCTAGGTTCAATAATACAGCATCATGTGTATAATCCACTGTTATGAGAGGATTT
>NZ_JAPMOU010000070.1 GCF_028858535.1 Spartinivicinus poritis | reverse complement strand
ATAAAAATCCAGCCCCATATTTCAACAGCAAGGCTTTTAAAAGCGGCTAAAAAATCACCTTGAAAGGGCTGGTGTTAGGTGTCAAGGTGTTAGAGTGTGAAGGTTTGGTGAATACCTGAGCAAAGATAAGCACTATAATTACTCCCTATCTGTACCCATACTTTAAGACAATAACCGCCATATATAACTTATAAACATAAAAAATGTCCAATAATCAAGTGGTTATATTGGGCATCAACTAATTTGAAAAATAGATTTAAAGGATAACCTCGTTATTGATCACCCTTAAGATCGTTAAGCTCATCAATTAAGAGTTTACAGTCTAAGCTTTCAAATAAATTTGTAAAATCTATAATATCTTGGGGTATTTCATAATTTGAAGTGTCAACATAGCACTTTAGCTCTCCCTCTATAGCCTCTAAGGCTAAATCTATCGCTGCCCTCCTACTTACTTCAAATTGCTGTAATGCTTTTTTAGAGTCTCCATTAGCTACATAATTGAAATAACCTAGTTCAATAAAAGGATTAATTCTCTCAGATGACAATTTACATGCAACTTCAAAGCACTTACCAGCATACTCTAAAGATGGAACTTCTGCTTCTTCTGAGTCATCCATAACTTGAATTAATACTCCCAATACAGCCCAAATAATTGGGCTTTGATAGTTAGACTCTAAAAGATTTAAACAAACAGAATATGCTTTAGGATAGTCCTTATTCTCTCTAGCACTAGATAATTCTTTTAATTCATTTGAGAAGTCAGTTGCTTTCTTAATCAGTTTTTCAAGAGTATTATGAGCCATTTATACCTTCTCACCTAGCCGATGTTCTTCTCTAATTAATTTTTTCAAAAGATCAGCACCTTTAGAGTTCATTTTTAATAATTCATTATAGGTCTTACCTTCTAAATCTGTTGGATAACCTTCAACATTCTTAAACTTCCCTCTTATTAACTCAGAAGCTTTTTTACCTTGAATGTCTAGTATCTTTTTAACTCTTTTTTCAAGCTTTTCAGCTTTTTTAAAGGCATCACTTATTTGTTTTGGAACTCGCGCCGCATCGTACACATCACCCACCAAAGGAATAAACCCAATTGCAGTTTCTTGCCATGAATCCTCCAGCATTCCCTCTAGCTCATTTGCCTCCTTTGCAAAGCGCTTTCTAAATCTATCATTACCTATTTTTTTAATTTTTCCTTTTATCTGAGTTTCAACATAGTTATTTAGTGTACCTTTAGATACTTTTTTGGCCCCCATCTTTGTTAAGTAAGATAGAGGGCTATTCCCATCCGGATCAATGAACTTATAAGGGTTATTATTCCCATAGGCATACCGGTTAAAAGCAAAAGACGCCTCCGGCTCAACCCCAACCGGATCAATCGCCATAAACCGACCCAACACCGGGTCGTAATAGCGCGCTTGCATGTACACTAAGCCCAGATCACGGTCTTGCACATGGCCTGTAAAACCACGGCGGTTAGTCGCCGCTTTCGGGTCTTGGGTTAATTGCTCACCATAGGGGCTATAGTCTTCTCGCCATAACACATTGCCATTTTCATCCGTGGCAGCAACCGGGGTACCGGTATGGTCATTGTGGTAGTAGGTGGTGATTTCTACTGTATTAGCTGCACTGACGATTTGTGTCAGCATTAATAAGCAAGCCGCGAGGGCTACTTGCCAGGTTTTATTTGCCGTGTTTTTTATCAGGTTTTTCATGTCTTATTCCCCGATTATGTGTTCTGCAAAATGATCATGAATAGATTCAAATTAAATTTCGGATCAGAATCTTTGCCATCAGGGATGCCATCATTATCCGTATCACTGTCAGTAGGATCGGTGTCTGCTTGATACTCTTGCAGGTTGGTTAAACCATCTTGATCGGGGTCATTACTAGCATCGTTTACTAAGGGGTTTAAGCCTCGGTTAATTTCAAAGAAGTCATCAATACCGTCATTATCCGTATCTTTGGATTCAGGGTTAGTTTTATGGCGATATTCCTCACCATTGGATAGCCCATCACCATCGTTATCTGCTTGACCATCCGCAGGATCATTGGGTTTGTAGCCCCAGTGTTTTTCAACACAGTCAGGTAATAAATCGCCATCGGTATCTGTATCGCTACAGGTTTGTCGCTTAGCCACTTGTTGACCTGTCACATAGACATACTCCGTGATATTGCCTGTCACCGCATCTTCTTCATAAAACAGCTGGCCTGCTTGGTTGTACAGACTGTAGTAGGCATTACCGTTTTTATTAATGGTCGCTACCCGACGATTGTGGCCATCGTAGCGGAAGAAAAAGTCAGGGTCGTTTTGGCAGTTGTTATTTACCGTGTAACAGGCACTGGTGGTATTCACCCCGCTCCCGTCGTATTGGAAGGTTAAGTGGCCATTGGCTGCCACGCTTCCAAAAGGGTTATAGCTAAATTGATAGGCTTTGCTACCGGAAACACTGGCTAAGCGCCCTTGCCCATCGTATTGGTAGCTATAGCTTTTATTGCCTAATTGCTTACTGAGAATGTCATTGCGGTTGTTATAAGTAAATCGGGCAACTCCCCATTTACCATGGGCATTACCTAATCGATGGAGCCTGTCATAACCAAAACTACGGTTATTTAATCCATTAATGCCATCCAGAATTTTAGTGATATTCCCTACCCCATCGTATTCATAAGCCAGGTTTACAATGTTGTGGCCACTATAAACACGAATATTATTAATTCGCTGCCGGTTAGCTTCTTGTGAAATAGATAGGGTTTGTCCATTACCATAGCGTAAGCTGCTTAATTGACCATTGGCATGATAATTAAGACCACTTGCATAGCGGCCCGCTTTGGTTGCTCGACCTAACGCATCCGGTGCATAGTCAATTATTTCACCACTGGGATAAACCATCTGTGCTAAAACATCTTGGGTATCGTACACATAACCTGTGCGGAATAATTGTTTACCGGTCTTACTATGGATCGTGGCATCTTCTGCTATTAGGTTATTGTTTGCATCATATTGATAGGTCCATTTCACTTGATCATTAGCGACTTCCGTGACATTACCTAATGCATCATATTGGTAAGCCACATCCGGTTCAGTACCCGAGTTTGATGGGTAATATAGCCCTGTTAAGCGATACTGATTATCATAGCGATAGCGGTATGGACTACTGCTCCCAACTTGTTTTCTGACGATATTACCTACAGCATCGTAGGTATAAGCAGTCGTGCCCGTTTCAGGGTTATTTTCCGAAGCTAGAAACAATTTGCTGTCATATTGATAACGGCGGGTTAAGCCTCCCTGAGTAACCGAGGCAACCATCCCCAGCTTATTTCGGCTAATGGTGGTAACCACATTTTCTGGTGCTTGTACTTCCATTAACTGTTTATTATCAGGATGACCATATGAGCGATACACATAACTTGTTTTATAGCCGTTCGCATCAGTGACTTGCTTGGTATTCTTCTGGAAGCTAATGCTTTCTCTTGTGCCATCAGGGTAAACTTTCGCGGTTAAGCGCCCTAAGGCATCATAATAAAGGCGAGTAAACTTATTAGGCGTATTACTACCCGTTGGATAGCTAATCGATGTTTGGCGACCTAACACATCATAAGTGGCTGTTTGGGTTATTTGGCTGCCACTACCGGAAACCACTTGTCGGTAAGGTAAGCCCAACGCGTTGTAAGTTGTTTGTTGAGTAAAGCCGCCTCTCGTCACTGTTTTTAACAAGCCACTCCCAGTGTAGGTGTAACTGATTTTAACCAAGCTACTGGGCTTTTTAGGAGGAAAAACTTGTGTTAACCGATTTAATTTATCGTAACTAAATACTGTAGTATTGCCATTCGCATTGGTTTCTGTTGCGACTGTCCCCGTCGGATTTGTTGTTCGAGAAATACTGCTCCCATCAGGGTAAATCGTTTTTTGGGGAATACCGCGATAATAATTTTGGTATTGGGTAACTTTACCATTCGCATCCGTTTGGGTTGCTAAGTCACCATTTGAATAGGTGTATTTGGTGATCACACCATTTTTATTAACTTGAGAAACTAAGCCTTTATTCGTGTAGCTGTAACTCGATGATGCACCACCCTCGATTTGTTCGGATGCCATTAAGTGAATCATCCAGTGATTGGAGGGTTTAAAATAGGTGCGTTTAATAACCCGAGCATCCTCGCCACTTTCACGAATAGTGGCTGGATTACCAAATTGGTCGTGATTGCTATATGTTGTTGTATAACTGCGGCCATCACGCTTAATTACAGATTGAGTCAAAAGAGGAGTATAAGTATCTTCATCAACAATAGTACCTGGCTGCGTTTTTATAATCCTGACTTCATTTTGACTGGAAATATGCTGCTTATTCCAAGCATAAAACTCTTCTTGAATCAGCGATGATTTACAGCTACTACCATTTTTGCCAAAAACCTGCTTCCTAACTAAGTTACCAATTTGCCACAAACCACGGTTAACACCATTAGTACCTGTAGTAATAGTTTTTTGGCCAATATGATAGTACTTTTCACAGTGATAAGGCCCAATAACATGGGTCATATCTTGCTGGTCTTTTTGAGTAGTGTAACTATAAGTCCATTCTTTGCTACCAGAAATACCAGGTATTCTGACTTCTTTTCTAGTGACTACATGAGTTCCTATCTCTGAGAGTGAGCTCATATTAACTCGTGCATAATTGTAACTTGTTTGCATCCCAATAGGACTAGTCACCTTTTTTAAAGAATAACGTTCTGGGCCAGCTGCCTCAGTGTACTGATAGCTCCATTTGCTTCCATCAGGACGTTTAACTGATGACAAGAAATAAGCTGTACGATATTTATTGATTGGTGTAAATGGGTGAATGTAATTTACTTTCTGATAAGAAAAACTAATTCTTCTGCCATCATTTGTAAGAATATTATCAATTAAATTTTTACTACTATCATAGTTAAAAGTCAGTTTACGTCCATCATTTGTTTTTACTGAAAGCAATCGAATAACGGGGTGCGTACTTTTCTCAACACTATAATTAAACTCAATTTCATTACCGCTGGGATCAGCAATTTTGGTTACATAATAAGCCCCCTTGCCGTAAGGTAGTATACCCCATTGATTAAAGGTATACTCTTTTCCATCAGGAGAATAAACTAATAGCCCACCAACATTATTCTTATCTAAGCTTTTTGGTAAACACTTAGCGATCCAACGCTGCTTTGAAATAAACGCAAAGTCACTGGTATCACTGTTCACTAAAGTCTGACGTGATCCATCAGCAAGCTCAAGAACTGGGTTATTATCTGAATGCACAAACTTTGACTGACAACTAGCATTGTTGGAGCTTGACCAAAGTGTTGGAGTAATTTCTTTTGGAAGCCAAATCCGGCCAAAATGTAAGTCCCACCCTAATCCAAGAATAGTCCGCCCAAGATTACCAAACTGATAAACACTATTAGATACTTCAGTACCGGAGTAGCTTTGCTTGTTGTTATAATAGCGTTGAACCACTAAATCCAAACCACCTTGTCCAGGCATTACTAATTCTGTATATACTCGACGCAGCGTACCTGAAAAAGGGTCTATATATTCATTGGCATTATCTGAAATTTCCTGACGAAAAGCACCGTTACTAGGCTTATCATAATCAGATAGATTAGGACTTGAAAAGTCTTCTGCAATAGCAGCACCATTACTGAAAGCAACAGTGCTCAGTAATGCCAGAAACCAGCGATTGATAGGCAACACAACTACTCCTAATGTGTTTTTCTACATTGTCTAGGTATTAATGAGTTAAATACCTGAAATAAATAAGGCTTTTATCATTGAGTCATTGGAATGGCAACTTTAGCCTGACAGCTTCGGTTTTTTAGATACGGCTATTACCGACAAGACTTCAGTAACGACTATCAATAATCGATTTATTTTGTAATGACCATGTAGTTCAAATAGGGGCAGCTAGCTGACTGTGGATCGTTATGAATTTCTACTGTATAACCAGCTGCAAATGCTGCTAATGCCATTGAGTATGTTCTTTCAAAGCTGCCTTTGTCTGGAAAGTTCTTTTCATTAAATGCAACGTTATTATTATTACAAGGGTAATTTCCTGAACCTTCAACAAATATACCAAATGTACCTGGTTGACTAGTCATATTAGATACTTGGGTAATTTTACCCTTTACCATCACAGCTGCAAATGTATTAGCAGAAAATGATAAAGAAACTGCACCTAATACTATTCCTAATTTAGCAAATAACTTCATATGACTTTTTCCTAAAGGATACAAATATATTGAGCATCTGGAGACGTTGCTTGAAAAGCAGTTCACCATAGAAAAAACGCTCAGATTATAACCAACAAGTTTTGTGATGCATAGCCCAGTCATTAAAAATCTTTAAATTCAAAGCGAACTAGTTGCGTAACTAAGAAAAATATCTTTACTAAACCGATACTTCGGACAGTATTAGACTGTTGGTGAACTGAAACCTTGCAGAGTGTAACTGTTCTTTCATACTTTACTGTAACTTAGGCTACCTGGTAACTAGCAATAAATTACAACCCTTATGAAATACAGCCTCTAAGGTTGTGATGAAAGAGGTACAAAACCGTCCAAAGTACTGAACTAAATAAAACAAATTATACAACCAGCTACTATCACTGATATTTATTTTTCTAGTTGAGTGTTATCATTATCACTAATTATCCAAACCATCAATATTGCAGGGCTTTTTCTTCAATTAGCTCTACCCATCTCTTCATTTACTTGCTTTTTATTTCACTACTTTGCACTTTGTGAAATTTGCAGTTAAACGTTAGACACTATATACAACATGGCCTAGTGCTCGCTTCTTCCTAAAAGTTAGATTGCACAAAACTTTTATGACACAAAGCTCGTAGGGGGGAGGATGAGTGCTTTTTTCCGCTCCTCTGGATTCCGGGTCAGAATTTTTTCTCGCAATGACAGCGGATTAGGGACGAGTTCGAGACACCACTAATGCAGTTGGATAGATAGGAGTAAAAAGCAGACTAACGCCCTGTCAGGGGCTTAGCCATGATTGTGGGTTTAAGTGAGGTATTTAGGGGGTTAGAAGCTGGTCATTTCTGGTTTTGGGACAAGTTTTGAGGGGAGTTATGACAGTTTTTAGAGCATCACTTTAAGGTCAGTGTTCCGTTGTTTAACCGTGCCAGCTATAATTCATTACTTTGTAAAATGGATAACTCTACAAACAGGCTTAATTATTACAGCTTACTTGTTGTCCAGTTTGTATAGTGAATATCTTTTGAGGAACCACTCCCCCCTCTTTTTGCATCGCGACCAAGTGAGTATAACTCAAACCGATCGTTATACATCTCTAGCATGTATGCATTACCCCACGGGTCTTTTAAGATATCCTTAATGTATCCTTTCTCTAATAAGGTAAGCATAAAGGTATCCGTCTTTGGGTAACTCCCTATTTCTTTTTTATACTTTTCAATAGCTATAACTATTTGTTTCATATCTTCAGATACAAACTTAACAAACTTCATCATTAATATTGAATAGTAAACATCTCTTGCATATCTTTCCCCCCCTTTTTTTCC
This sequence comes from Spartinivicinus poritis, assembly GCF_028858535.1. Taxonomy (NCBI): domain Bacteria; kingdom Pseudomonadati; phylum Pseudomonadota; class Gammaproteobacteria; order Oceanospirillales; family Zooshikellaceae; genus Spartinivicinus; species Spartinivicinus poritis. The sequence goes on along the minus strand of NZ_JAPMOU010000070.1, from coordinate 12,879 downwards.
ATCTTTCCCAAGTGAATATAAATCAAAGCTATCACCTTGAATATCTAACACATAATCATTACCCCAAGGGTCTTTAACTAAACGCTTTATGTACCCTTCTTTTTTAAGAAGATCCATAAAACTATTTGCTTCAGGGTAGCTGTCTTTTTTGTTTCGATATTTTTCAACAGCACCCCCTAGAGCAATTACATCGGAAGAAGCCAATGTAACCTTAGCGCTTTCGGGTCTCTCTCTCGAACAGCTTTGAATTAACGATAAAAATATAACGACAAATATAATTTGAATTTTCTTTTTTTGAGCTTGATGATCTTCTGCCATAAGGATACTCATAATCAGAGTCGACGACTTTACCATTTTTATAAGATTTTGTTGGCCCTCTAGTCAAACCACCAACATAACCTATGTCCGTGATGTTTCGCATCGTTCTCAATGCTTTGAGCAAACATGAGAAACCGAAACTTAATCCTAGTAAATTTTGCTGCTACAAAACAAATTATTTTTTTGAAATACTTAGCTCTATGATGGTGGCCATCCGTTCATAATACATACTATTATACCAACACTAAAAATAGCGATTGTCAGCCAATATCCCAAAACCATGGGTAATCTGAACAACTTGCAAAAATGAATGCCACCAGCGCTACCTGATGAAAGATATAGTTTATTTTGAAGGTATTTTATTGTTAGCCAAGCACTTAAAAGACTTTGATCACTCCAAATTGTAGGAGTTCCAGCATGATACCACTGATCTCTATGCCTCCGTTTTAAGACAATCAAGAATATCCATTGAATTATACTTGTAAGCAACATAGTAGATATTATTGTAACGATAGAGTAAGCAGTTGGATGATTTGGAATTTCCATGTGCATTCCTTACGTCGTTAGTAGTTACCGTTGAACTAGAATCATTACTTATCTAACCTTGCTAGGAAGTTAATGACTAAGGTTAAACTTCTAATTCAGGTTAAGAGGAGAATGCCCATATATAGTTTTATTTAGCGCATCTACAACAATCGCCAAATTGATATTTTCCATGCCCGTGTTGATAAGATTCATGTTGCTTTATATACATACTCAAAATCCCATATATACGTATCTAACTTCTGCATACTCGGAAGATAATACCTTATCGGTGTATGGCCAAATAATCCATTACTTCTGCCACCGTTGCTGTGATGTCAGTCATCGTCGGATTGAACGTAGCATCAAACTCATCTTCTGAAAGTTTTTTCATCATTTTTTTGACTGTGAATACTTGAACAGCCTACCTCATCAGACGTCGGGTTAATAACCTAAGCTTCAACTTGTTAACTTTTGTTGGAAAACGAGCGGGCTTCATTTAACTCGCCTTCAGGGCCAGCCCAACGCCAATGTATATCTTCAATTTTTTCACCTAAATAATCAAGATCATGCTTCAGTATCTTTTGATTTCTGACAACCCAAAACCAGGCACTTGTGTTGTAATGTGCAAATATACTCACCGCTGTTTCTTTATGGTTTTCCGAACCTAACGAGCGCATATATGCAGAAAGTGCCTTTGACTGTATTTCCTCTGATTGAATAAACGTATTCGCTTCATCCGGTTTATCTTGGAAAACATCAAGATACTTCCAATATTCGAGATATGCCTTAATTAATATTGCTGGTAATTCGATACCTGGCGGAGCATTTATCGATGCTCTCTCAGCAAAGGAAATCATTTCCTCGTTATCACCACCCCATTTTTCTGACAAAGCTATAACCCTATACATATGAGCAGCCCAGTTATATGGATCTCTTTCTATTGCCTGATCAAAGTAATAAGATCTAGTTTCATGGTCATCTGAATTCCAGGTGGACACAATAATAAGGTAAGCCCAAGGGGTAGGATCTGAAGGCATTAAATTTGCGCTTTTCATTAACACGCTATGCGCTTTCTCCAGCCTCTCAAAGAAAACTTTCCACCTCTCTTTACCAACTTGATTACCCATTCCATATCCCCTAGCAGCCCAAGACCACTGAACTAATCTTGCGCCATAACACAGAAAAGCATCAGCGGATTTAGGCTCTTTGCTTACCCATCGTTCCAGTATCTCTATGGGGTATAAGCGAGAGATACTTACAGAAAAAAAGTATCTTTCTTCGAATGATTTTGCCTCTGCTAGCTGCTTCTTGAGAAGGCTATAGTCATTAGTGTTTTTTAGAATATTGTAAGCTTTTATATTGCCATATGAGCACTGTCTTATAGAGTTTTCTTTTCTATTTTTCATGAAATAAAAAATGCTAATAAAGCAGGCTAGCACTACTACAACCAAAATTAAAAAAATCATTCCTATCTTACTGTATCCTGTTTGAGAATTTAACGCCGCAATTAGCAGCCAGAAATAGTTGGATAAACTTAGCGAAGAATTAGCAAAAAGCCAACTGTTTTTTGCAAACTACTGACCTTCATATTAGGGTTATTTTTCACCGACGCTTCATCACTTAATGCATCTTCTACATACTATTTTCTTGCATAGTTGCTATCTTCCCAGAAAAATGATAGGTGAGAAATCTTTGAAATACTTACTCAAACATCCCCTATATTCGGTGCTCTGAAAATATAATATTTAAGTCGGTGGTTAAATTGAGTCCAGTGGAATTAAATCCACTGCACAATCTCGTCATAATGTGGTTATAGTTTTGCGAAATCTATCATCATTTATTATGTGTTCACGCTTCATTATGACTTATGTACTGATCGGAAGCCGTAAGTAACCGTATTCGGTTTTTCTTTGAAAACTTCGTCAACTATTTTTAGTGTTTTTCTCTCCAGCTCACCCACAGTGAGTTGTTTTAAAGACCATTGAGGATATATTATAGTAACAGTATTTAATCTTCCATTATGAATATTCCATCCTACAAATGCTTCAACACCAAGTTCTTTCAAACTCAGCTCATTAAATTCATCCTGTTTTGCCGTCATTTCCTCAAATGATTCAATTGGGTTACAGCCGAATAGGCTCAAGGCTAATATAAGTAAAAATAACTTTTTCATAAACTACTCCTATCTCTACATAAAAAATCGTAATAAAAGGCAAGCATTAGCGAATCCAGCTATCTGTTTTCATGGGCGATTTTTAAATAAATCTCAAGGCTTCGTAGTAAGCCCAACTTACTGAGGAAGGATATATCGTGGCCATTGAACCCAAAAAAATTTGTAAGCCTCAAGGCAAATATATCATTTGCTTGCATGTAAGACGAAATCTCATCCCCCCACTCTTCTTTGAGGATAAGGACGTTACCTACTCCATCTTCATCTTGCCTAATTTCGAAGTGACTCATAAGCTCTCGTTGACGCATAATGCTTAAGTGACCAACCCAAATGCTTTTTTGTTGTGATAAAGTGGTGCATAGCGGAGTGTACAACAAAAAAACAGCCGGTTTGAGTACGGTGGACTGTTTTGTTAACCGCCAGTTAGCTACTTGGGTAATTCAGTTAACTTTACTTCTTTACCGCAAAAATTAACATCCCAGTTAGGGACTTTAGCACATAGTTATGTTTTGCTTTTTCACTACACTATCAAAGTACCCTTGTATTTGCTCTTTTGTGAGTTTTAGCGCTTCACAGTGTACAGAGTCCTTGGCGGTGCTGGTCTGCTCGTAACCAACAAAATGATAACAGCCGCCTGCAATATTTTTACCCCTAACTTCCTCAGTACACTTAGCCACAGCCTTATAATAAAAATATGCCCTTACAGAAGCAACACAGGCCTGATAGCTTTCATTAGCTTCTTGATATACTTTGGACCTAACCTGCTGATATTCTTCAGTTAACTCGCACGCGAAACTATTACTGGATAATAGAGTTAGCAGTATTGCGATAATTTTCATAGAAACATGACTCCGAATTCAGAGGAAAACAAACCAGAAGCAAGCTGAGGCTTGGCTTTCTATTGAAGCAATTTGTTATAGATTTTCATTGAATACTTGCACGGTATTTTTTTACTAACTCAAAGATTTCTTTTTGGCCTTCTGATTTATTTTCAATACCGTTATAAATAAAGTATGCTTTTTCACAATGTTTCTTTGCCTTTGCTACGTCAAAAGTAGGTTCATCAGAGTCTGCATATGCATGACAAAGGTGATATTCCGATTCATATTGTCCTAAAGTAATTGCTTTTTCCCAAAACTTTATAGCTAATTTTTTATCAGTATTTACACCATATCCAAAAAATTTTAGGTAGCCTAGATTGTTCAATGCATCAACCTGAAGGTTATTGTAATCTGGGTTAACTTCTTCTAACACAGACAGCTTTTCCCATGATGCAGCTGCACCTTCGTAATCTTTGTTTCGGTAATGGCAGGTACCTGTGTAGAACAGTTTTTGAGCTATGTCAGCCTTGCTAGTCAGTCCAACTGCTTCAAGCGAGCAATTTTCCTTCCCTGAGACAATAGTGGATAGAGCACAACAAAAGAACAAAATCAAAATATTATTCATAACTTCTTAACTTCATTGATACATAATGTCTTAAGCAGTAACACCAAAGTATTAGCTTGCAGCTGGGCTAATCTATTAGGAATACTGTAATATCTAGATAATACGATATAGCACAAGTTCACAACCTTACTCTTTGTGTCAAACTTATCCTTATTTATCAGGTGAGAGCGAATACTCAAAACATCCAAATTAATTTCACTTATGTATTATTAAACCTAGAAACAACTTGCGATTGGCATATTTAGTCAACATATTCAATGAAACCCCATGGAATTTCATTTTTAAAAATCTTAATACACTCTTCCATTAATTCTAGGGAAATTGTTTCTTTAAACACTTTAACAGTTCTAGTTCTGTCGGTGTCATCTCGAAATATCTCAACGAATAACTCGTTGTCCCTATAGACTTCGACTCCAATACCATCCCGAGGATTTACATCACTGGCAACAATCACTCTATCTTTAAGTTGAGTCATCAAATCTCCTTTGATATATAATGTCAAACTTTACGGAAACCTAAAATATATAGATTTCCGTAAGAGCTTTTATTACTTTGATTTCTAATTAGTTTTGCGATTTTACTTCCAGCTTCGTTGGGCATTGTACAAATTACTGCTGTACTTTATTTTGACTCCCGTTTTTTTCTTTTAATTTAACTATTTGAGCCATTGAAGCTGCCCAGTTTGTAATAGATAACTCTAATCCTTGCTTCATGCTGTCTTTAATAATTTTATTAAATTTCATCGTAACTGGAGCATTTAGAAATGCCTCATATTTTTTTAGTTTTTCCACTCCTATATCTCTGTAAGAATATACATAAGAGATAATTACCATTTTTTCTGCTGTAGTACGCATTTGCTCCTTTAATGCAGCCATTTGAGCTTTAAATGGTTCAATATCTAATGCTGTATCTGGCTGCATCGCTGTCATGATTGCTGAGTATACAGCTAGATTACTGTATAATTGGAAATCTAAGGTCATGTCTGTTGCACCCAGCAACTTATCAAGCCGTTTAGCAAACTCAACTCGATCAGTATTTTCCATCAGAGAACCTGAAGCAGCCATCATTTTCTGAAATTCCTCAGGTGTGGATGCACTTTCTTCAGCCTTTGTAATTTCTTTCCCTAGATCAGACTCATACCAGCTTAGTAACTGCTGAGCATCAGTTTCATTAAGGGATTGCATTAATGCAATTCGTATTTTCTCAACTATTTCTGTAGATGCAATTGTTTTATCTACACTCGAAAGTATTAACTTATATTCAGAATCAGGGATGGATGTACCCTGGTCTTGTTGTCTGGCCTGTGCCATTCCTGCTTTGACTAACCCAGGAAATTGTTCTACCTGTTTTGTTAAGCCTGATAAAATCAAAATTTTATCGAGAGACTCACCGGTAACATCGGAATAACTAATCGACGATATCCAAAAAGATATGATTAGTAATAGTAATTTTGATTGATAATGATTCATTGATACTCCAATTAGTGTTGTAAAACTAATACTAAATATAATAGGTAGACTTTTTATAGGTGATTAAATAACAGGTTTACTCTGTGCGTTTCGCCAATACTCTGCTGCCAATGAAGCGAACTCATTAAACTCATCAACAGAATCAAAGCTATGTTTTGGCACTATATGAAATAGATAGCCCGTTATTTGGAATAGCAAATAAGGCCCAACTATTTGAACTTTAGTTATACCATCCCACTTACTAAGACTTTCATTTACAACTGTTTTTTCATAAAGCCCTTTAGAGGATAGTGAGTATTCATGCTTACCTAGAACTCCTTTTTTGGAAGATGACATAAGTAAAATAGATACAGTAGAAATAATCACACCACAGAGTGTGCCAAACAAGCCACCACCAACAGCGCTAGGTACCGTAACCTTCCAAACACTTAGAGAATTTAAGAAACCATATTTCCAGCAAAAATAGGCAAACACAAAAAGAGTGAGAACCAATACTGTCATATAGGTTGACTTCAATCTAGGAATAACAGCTAGATTGAAACGGATTAAGTCTAGCCTCTTAATATCAGTAGTTACTGCCTTCATATTTCTCCTTGCTCGTTACACATAACCTCAAAAGCGCTTCACAATGATGTAACGTGACCGAGCACATTTTAACCAAACCACCTTTTTATTACAAAACAAAGTCAGCCAATAGCTACTGAATGGCTATTCTCAATCCAAGATGACTAAGTTTTAAACAGATCAAGCTTATCAAATGACCTCCATTGATAGGCATTGCACAACTTTTCACTCCATTGCACTTCCTTTCACTTTTTTGCATTTTGTGAAATTAGCAGTTAACACCTAGCCACCATATACAGTGGGGCCTAGAGCCATGTCACTGCGTCCCTTTCAATTGCACAAAATACTTATGACGCAAAACCCGCAGGGGGGAGGATGAGTGCTTTTTTCCGCTCCTCTGGATTCCAGGTCAGATTTTTTTCTCGCAACAACAGCCAATTAGGGACGAGTTCGAAACACCACTAGTTGGATAGATAGGAGTAAAAAGCGTACTAACTCCCTGTCAGGGGCTTAGGGGTGATTACGGTTGAAGTTAGGTATTTAGAGGGGTATTAGGCTGGCCGTTTCCGGTTTTGGGACCAATTTTGAGGAGAATTATGACAGTTTAGAGGATATGGTTTTACTTTGGTGGTTTTGTATTCAATCGGGATAGTGTGTTCTGTGTGCAGTTCAGAAAGTAAGTCCTCTCAAACGGCGAAGTAAATACATGATTGTTAGAAGTAAGTTTTACTGCTTGAGCCTGCTTCATAAAATCAGCAACAAGTAAGAGCCAACATTGCTTACATTTATTTAAGTAGCTATCAAGCTTTGGTTTCTTTTTATTAATCGCTTCCTGCATGAAGTCTGGCGAATCTTTCACTGGCCCCACTGCGTTTCCCACTGCCCAATTGTGTTTTTTTACATGCTGACGACTGATAAGAATTTCATCTACTATTTGTGGAAATTCAAACTTGTAATTAAGTCCATGAGTAATAATTACAAAGTCACCCTTCTCAGGCAATTGATCTTTAACCAGCTCTGCAATTGAGGAAGCAATTGAATCACGATTCATTTTGTTAATTGCTTTTCCGGTAAAACCTATCCTCACCATTACAGGAATCATGCCTAAATTCTCACTATGCTTTTGTGCCTCAGCAACAACATAAGCTGCATAGTTATCGAAACTAGCCATAATTTTATCTGGTTTGAACAACTGTCTATGTTCAACACCTATAACCCCGTCAGGAGTAGTGATAAGAAAGTCAGGTTTGTCTGTGTGCGTAAAACTATCCTTACCAACAACCAGCTCTACATCCGTTGCTAACGCTAAAAATTGTTCAAAATGTTGAGCTTCAATATCTCGTTTATTCATAACAATAAATTATTTTTTTTTTAAGGAGTTAAACGATTTATTATAAGTAACAAAGCTCTATAAAAAACTTTTGCTACACTACAGAAAGAACCCAACATACACCTTATTTAAAATATATCAATGGCATATGCAGGGAGTTATGAGTTTTTATTCAAACAAGCATTTAAAATTCTCACACAAACAACTACAACATAACCTTTAAGTCAATATTCTGTTGATTAACACTACCCGCCTGCTGTATCAGACTAGGCTTATTGGTAGACCCTGCAGGCGTATGCCCATGGATCGATAAATCTAAAAAAGCCTGCTCAACCACTGTCATAAATTCCGATAATAATTGCAGCACATTGTCACTTTCATTTCCCAGCCAGACTTTACCGCCGTCTTTCACCTGGGTAATTTGTTTCAGTTTGGCTAGGCTGTGTTTAATGCCGTTAATGTGCTCCTGCATATCGTTACCTACAACAGTATGGCTATCGTTGCCGATAGCTACCTTTAAATTATCTATTGCTGCTAATTCTGCTGTGCCACCTGAGTGTAGTTTTATAGCTCATCGCCCCGATAGCTTTGGTGCCGCCAATGATTTCGGTGCTATGTTCGACGACTGTGGTTTGACTGGTTTGGGCCTGGGTTTCCTGGTGAACAGTTTCCAACTGATAATTTAAGCATTCATCCTTGATACTACTGTCTGTGGTGCGTTCCCAAGTGCCTAACTCTGGTAAGCCGTATAAGCCCTTTTCCTTGCCGGGTACCATGACGCTGGGTAATATCGGTAGTTTTTTATCAGGCTTGCCTTGTGCGTTTAATACTTCGATATCCACCGCATAATAGGGCCTAAAATCATCACAGAGGCTGCCTTGCTCGGGTAGGTCAGTCACTATCTCCAGTCTAATTTTGCTGATGATAGCAAACAATCCACTTTACCTTAGGTCCTGATACAGAAAGGGATAACAGGCAAATTAAGCTTTCCAAATAACTAGCAGCAAGCATAAAATTTACATTACTATGACAACTATAATATTGACTAGTATATTATGTGCTATTTAGGGTAACTCCTTGTAAAGAAGCAACATAGCTTGGAGGACTTTTTGCGGATTCACAATAGCCATATCATAGAAGATGTACTTTCTTGCAAGGTTGTCGAACAGCCTAGCCGATGATGATTTAATATTTTATACCTAAATTTTATTATTTAAACAATAAAGGTACTTTAGATAAATGAAATCATTCAAGTTAATATTTCTAATAGTTGCATATTTTTTATCAGCAAAAACTCTCGCATATGAATACAGCTGTATAGATACAAGAGCAAGAATTACTGAGTACAATTATGAAAGATATCTAACTGGGGTCAGCAGTGTAAATAAGCATGTAAGCTGTAGAATTGAGATATTTAATTTTTTATATAAAAATAAAGCCATTCTAAAAGAAATAGCAGGAACTGATAGAATAACAGAACTAGAAATATTCAATGGTCTTGTTGATGGTTTCATTAGTATAAAAGTTGCTTTATCAGTACCATATGACAATAAAGTATATTTTGATTCCAGCCTTGCAGTATCTAGGATAAACAGCTTACTTAATTATAAAAATGATGAAGAGCATAGAAAAATATTTTTTAAACTTATGAGGACAGTAGAGCATGAAGCTACACATGATGACCTTGCTGGATTATACTTTGCAAAAGCTGACCTTATAAGTTTAAAGATGCATCTTACTGGCCAATATGGTAATAACAGTGATCATATTGACTTAATTCAAACAAGAAGAATTTTAGATACCTTTGATAGAAAGATTAGCTTTTTAAAAAATTAACCAATTACCAAGATCAAATCAGAGTCTTTTCGTTACATTTTGCTCAGGTATCGAGACACACCCGAAGAGGAATACGGAAACTAGAAAAAATTAACCTACACACAATTATCAAGGTGATACAATTTAACTGCCTGAGCTTTATATATAAAATTATTATTTAACATAAACTCTATAAAACCTTTAATACTAGTTTGGGACAATAATTATCCAGTGGTAAATGCTTCATGAGTGGTATCTTGCAGCTCAGGAAGGGACGTTTAGAGTAAATAAGTTTTTATACTTATTGCGGTGTTTAATCAAACTATGATAAAAGCCTGTTTTGACTTAATTTAACTACCTAGAGAAAACATATGTATTATAATAAATTGAGTGCTATGTTAACTGTGTTTTTAACAAGTCAAACTGTAGCCAATCAAGTTGAAATTTATACCTATAATAACTATATTGGTGAGCGAACAGCAGTCAGTCTTGAGCTTGAAAACAGTAAACCTACTCCCGTAGAAATTACCATCAAGCAGCTTACATCAAAAAGCAGCCAAACTGATAATACCTATAAGATACAATATCCAGCCATTTTCCATTCGAGTTTAGAGGTTAAAAAGCTAGACCATTGTGATGATAACTTTGAGTTTACCCTAGATAAAAAGCCTCTCAGAATTCAAACTCATACGTTCAGTATAGAAACCAACCGGGTAACTCAATATGACTGCCCTGCTTATAATATAGAAATTACAGGTAATCAATTAGTAGGCAGCAAATATATGCCTGTTTACAGGCTGTCCAATTCATTTACTCGGGAAGGAGTTATATTTGAAAAGAACGGAATTGACCCTTACTCCTATGAACAGCTATACAATGTGGTAGGTAATAATAAAAACCAAGGTTTTTGTGCCAGTAATATTGCACCAGCTATGGAAATTACTGCTGGTAAGCCTCGTTTAGAGGATGAAACGCTTATTAAAATTCAGCCTTCGATAGTGATAAAACTAGAAGATAATTACTGTATTTCACTTAAGAATAATAAATTTGTTTTTAAAGAATACTACTATAGCACGCCTGATGCTCCCATCAACTCGACTAAAATATTAGAAAACTCTGAAAACCGGGTAAAAAATGAAGTAAAAAAACTATTATCATATTATGGGATAGAACAGCAGTAGCTACCCTAGATCTTGAAGATGAAATACTCAGTAGGCTTTCTACATTATTATTAGGGGTTTGAAGTCCAACCGAACGAAAACGTACGCTAAAGGATTTTACACCTAAATTTATGGCATAATTGAGTCGCAGAGCGGGAGGCTTGACAGCTATGAGCAGCCCCAAGGGCTGCCAATGTTAAAGTTCAGTATTTAAAATTAGCTTCTGTGTTAAAAATCACCCTCTTCATCCATGCCTTTTCCATCCAGTTGCTCTTGGTTTCGAATATACTTTCTAATCTGCTCTTCTTCGAATTCAACCGTTGAAATCGCATAACCTCTTGCCCATAACAACTCCCCATTGAAGTTTCTTTTTCTTCCACTAAATTGCCTTGCAATTGCTATGGCACTTTTACCTTTTAAATACCCTACTATTTCTGATACAGCATATTTTGGCGGTATCGCAATCAGCATATGAACATGGTCCTGCACCATATGCCCTTCCAAAATCCTACAACGTTTTTGACCTGCTAACTCATGAAATAATGGGTAATAAATAGGTTGATCTAACTAACATAGTCAAAGCATCGTTTTCAAGTCAGTATTCTGCTGATTCACTGAGCCAGCCTGTTGTATCAGGCTAGGCTTATTGGTAGGCCCTGCAGGCGTATGACCATGGGTCGATAAATCTAAAAAAGCCTGCTCAGCCACTGTCATAAATTCCGATAATAATTGCAGTACATTGTCACTTTCATTTCCCAGCCAGACGTTACACCGTCATTTACCTGAGTAGATACTATATTGGTTGAAATTCAATTATATTCATTTCTGTGGGAAGAGGTATGACTTGGCATAATTTAAACCCTGCCTTAATACCCATATTTTCAAACTGTTGTATTGACCTTTCGCGACCACCATTCATCATTACAAGCATATTTAAATCTTGATATTTTGCTGTAGATAAAGTTGAGTCTTTATTTACAAGAAGCTCTATAACTAAAAGTTTTGCATGCTTTGGCATTCGTTCTCTTAGTAAACTCAGAATTTGGTGGCAACGCTCATCGTCCCAATCATGAAGGATATGTCGTAGGATATACAAATCAGAAATTACAGGGATGTCGGATAGAAAGTCCCCAGCTACTACCTCAAATTGGTTGGTTATATTCGGAGAAAAAGTATTCTGAACTACATGTGGTTGGTCAAATAATATTCCCTTAATTTTAGGGTTGTCGTTAATAATGAAGCTGAGTAACTTTCCACTTCCTCCTCCAATATCAGCGACTGTATTAAATTTAGAAAAATCATAATACTTTTGTATAACATTTGCATCTGCTGTTGCTAAGTCATCCATGGTTTTGTTAAAAGTTGAAGCAGTTTCAGGATCACTTTTCATATATTCAAATGCATCAACACCAAAAGCAGATTTTGTAGCAGGTTCTCCGGTTCGAATACTATGTTCAAGGTTTCTCCAGCTTTCCCAGTAAAGCTGAGACCCATGGCCTTGACAATAACTATTAATTGATGACTCGCTTGTTTTTTTTAATACCTCTGAAAGACTATTATTTCTAAATTTCCTGTTATCTTCTTCTACGAAAATATCCTGTGATGATAGAAAATGCATCATCCGGTACAATGAATTTTCGTTACAACGTGTTAAATCTGCAAGCTCTTCAATTGAGCAAATACTATTACCAATGTGATCGGCTAGCTCTAGTTTACACACAACTGAAAGACAACTCGTCGTGAAATAGCCATACACCTTATGCATCATGATTTGTCTAGGTGTCACTTACTTACTCCATGTGTTTGATAATAAAGGTCAGTGAACTTATTTTCTGATAGCTTATTATAAATAGATATTGTATGTGAAGAGCACACTTAGACTGTGTAGGTTAATTATTTTTCTAGTTTCCGCATGCTCTACCGAGGCGACACGATGTGCTTAAAACCTGTTACTGAGGTCTGACCATTAAAAGCGTTGGACTGTGTAACCTCAGTGAGCGTGTGCAAGTGCGACATGAAGTCGCATAAAGTCGTTGTTCTCCGACTTACGAGAGAACCATCTGTATCACCAGATGACCCTAG
>NZ_JAPMOU010000069.1 GCF_028858535.1 Spartinivicinus poritis | reverse complement strand
ATTTATACCTTCTCAATCAAGTTGCCATACTGCTCAAATATACAGCAGCTAATGGCTTAGGTATAGTGATAATTAGGTAACCTTTTGCAATACCCTCCCTAGAAAGGGGTGATGCTGTTCTTCACTTTTAGTGAGAATTTGTTAACAATATCCGCTAAGTAATTCATCGAAAGCATACAGCAGGTTGTGTGCTTTCAAAGCAGTGTATAGATGTAAAATATTAACTGCTAATAAGTAAGTAGTTGCTGATATTGAGTGTGATCAAGGGCGGTAGCGTATTGTGTTGAAGGGGCTTGACTAAAAATATGTTATATTTTACGAGTAAGGATGGTGTGCACTTTGAGTTTTGAAGAAAATGGATTTGAGATCCATTCTGGCTTTCTAGACAATGATTCAATAAATACAATCATTGATGAAATTGAAGCTTTAGATTCTGACTTTCCAAAGCATGGAATTCGAAATGCAGAGAAAAAATTAGCCTCTGTCAAAAAACTCGTTGATTCAAATTTACTTCGAAACAAAGCTGAAGGCTACTTATCAGGCAAGCCTGAAGTGGTTCGAGTTATTGTTTTTGATAAAACCCCCAATAAAAACTGGCTTGTCACTTGGCATCAAGACAAGACAATTTCAGTAAATGATAAGAAAGCAATACCCGGTTGGGGGTCATGGACTTTAAAGGATGGCATTAATCATGTTCAGCCAGATGTGAAAGTTCTAGAAGACATGGTGACTTTCCGCATACATCTTGATGAAGCAAATGAGAGTAATGGTTGCTTAAAGGTTATTCCTAAGAGCCATAGCTTGGGTATTCTTAGTAAAAATGAGCAAGATCGAGTAGTGAGAGAATCAGAAGAATATACCTGTCTAGCTAAGCCTGGAGATTTATTAATAATGAGGCCCCTGCTACTTCATTCTTCAAGCAAAGGCATAATGCCGCATCATCGCCGTATTGTTCATATTGAGTACAGCAGCTTTAAGTTACCACAGGGGCTAGCATGGGCTACTTAAATACCTGATCCTAATTAGTTTGATGGTGCTGAAAGCTCACCATCTAACCAGTCGCAAAACCTGGATTGCCATAAGCTCAGCTACTTCGCGCTTCACTTTTGGCAACCAGTTAGCATTTGCCTTTATATTTCAGTAGGAATTATCTAAATGTGTCATCCGGAGTTTACAATTGTGATAAGGATTAAAGGCGATTTCCCTTCTGTTGCAGAGTTAAAGATGATTCGAAAACTCGATGAGACAGTTGCCGATGTACCAATAGTGGAGCTAAAAAAGAGAATTTGCAATGAAGGAGTTCACCATATTGATGGGCTCATAAAACTTTATCTCAATGTTGTTGTAAATGAGTTGGATAAATACGAAATTAGCTATCTGGTCGAGTAAAAACATAACAAGTACAGGCAACATCGCCCCTTTGGAACTGAAATTCGCTGACACTCGGTCTGTTAGCGTTATACTTAAAGGAAACATCAATGAAGTCAGTAATATTTATTTTCCTTGCTATTTTTAGTTATCTTGCGAACGCTAATACGGCGTTTGAGATTCCAAGAAGTGAAGTAATTGAACTTCAGGAACCCATAACCAAAAGAGTTTACCCATTATTTGTTAAGATTCCCTATTCCTACAATTCAAGTGCTGACAAAAAATACCCTGTGATTTATTTAATGGATGCATGGTACAGCTTTCAAATTGTCTCAGGGGCAACACGCTTTACAATGAATAGAGGGGGAATGGAAGAGGCTATTACTGTAGGTATTTCATATTCAAAGGGATCAACGGATCATTCGAGTAGAGTTAGAGACTATACACCAGTTCAGGATAACGGTTGGAAGCGAGAAACAGGCAATGCTAATGGATATTCAAAATTTATTAAAGAAGTTGTTTTCCCTTATATAGAAAATAACTACCGAACAGATCCAACTCGACGTACTTTTGTGGGAAACTCGTTAGGTGGTTTATTGGGCACCTATATTTTGTTTAATTCACCAAACATGTTCGATAGCTATATTATTGGTAGCCCTTCTGTTTGGTATAAAAACAACTATATATTGTCGCAGCCAATGAAAACGCCTCGTACTCCAATTAAAGTTTATTTGTCTGTTGGTAGTTTAGAAGTGCCAACATTTGGCGCGAGAAATGATATGGTCGCGGGAGCTAAAGCTCTAGCAACAAAGCTTAATAAACAGCTTAAAAGTAAAGTTGACCTCAAGCTATCTGTAATTAAAAATGCAAGCCATGCAACAGCATTCCCAACAACAGCAATACAGGGTTTAGATTGGATTTATGCTAAGAAATTAAAAAATTAACAATCCTAATTGTTGGCGAGGTTTAAATCTTTTAGGCTTTGCATTGATGGAAGTTAGAGAGAAGCTTAGGGGATAAATTGCATAACATAGCTATTCAGCTAGCAATCGAGCATGCAAAGGATGAGCTGAAAGTTCGTGACATTACTTTAGCCGTTTTTGCTCATAATCAATCAGCAGTGAAATGCTATCAATCACTTGGATTTTACACTTATGATATTGATGAAAACTCAAGACAGTTTCATGGTCAAAAGTGGTCTCTTTTAAAAAATAAAGCTCGGGGTTATAGCAAAATAATCAGGCTAATATCTACCTACCATATAGTGTCAAGCATCTCACTGCTGCGGAGGTTTTGGTCGGCGGTCACAAGACGTGCATTATGAATTATTGACGTCGCTGCAATAATTCTATCAGCTGGATCACTGTTTATTTCTGAGCTGAATGTAACAGATAGTTCGGCTATTTCGGGAGAAATAGACTGTACTGAAATATTTCGAGATTGAAGGAATAAATTAATAAAGTTAGCTGCAGTTGTATCTATTTCAATGCGGCGCTTTTTGATGAGCATTGATATTTCCCAAATGGAAATATCAGAAATAATTAATGCATTGTATTGATCTGCTTTGTCAATTGCTTCAATAGCTTTTGGAGTAAGTTTTTTTGGTTCAAGCGCATCCCATATGATTGCACAAGTATCCATCAAGATCATGATAAGGCATCCCACTCAGACTCAATAGGGGTAGTGACATCATTTATCTTAGCATTTGAAGCTATAGCTTTAAGTTGCTTTCTGGCGAGCTCTCTTTGGTTTTCTGGCGGTGTTATAGTAGCTAACAGTTTGCCATTAGAGGTTACAGAAATCTGTTCTCCAGCATTTGCTATTTCTAAATATTTCAATAGGTTAGCTCTAAAGTCACTGATATTTATAGTTTGCATCTTGTTTACCTAAATAGTAGTTGTACAATCTATTTGTACAAGGGTATAGTGAATAGCATAACAATGCAAGCCTATAGACTTCACGTTACATGATTGTACCAATATTAAGGGCATTCTGTGCCCAGAAAAATTTAGAGATCCAAATATGAAACAAGCTCCAATAAAAGGTGAAATAGCGTTCGATGATTTTGATAAAGTAGATATTCGGGTGGGCACCATTACTGAAGTACTTGAGGTGGCAAAATCAGACAAATTAATGAAGTTAATAGTCGATTTTGGTGATCATACTCGCTCTATCTTGGCAGGGTTAAAACAGGAGCGAGAAAACCTTAAAGAAATTGAAGGCAAACAAGCACTTTTTGTTGTGAACTTACCTGAAAGAAAGATGGCAGGTGAAGTCTCTCAAGGTATGCTTTTTGACATCGGTTATGAAGACAAACTACAGCCATGTTTGGCATGCCCTGAACATTCAATGCCAAATGGTGCAAGGGCTGGGTAAGGAACAAAATACTAGTCTTATTTTATCCCTCAATAAGGCGTTATATTGTCAGCAGTTGAGAAAAACATGAAACAATCAATTGTACATATTGCTTTGGTTGTTCGCGACTATGATGAAGCATTAGACTTTTATGTATCCAAGCTAAAACTCGAAATCATTGAAGACACTTATCAACCTGAACAAGATAAACGTTGGGTAGTGATATCTCCACCTGGCTCAAATGGTACAACTTTACTCTTGGCTAAAGCATCAAAGCCAGAGCAGTTTGACTTTATAGGCAATCAGTCGGGTGGCCGTGTTTTTCTATTTCTAAACACAGATGACTTTTGGCGTGATTATCATCGAATGGTATCTGCGGGGGTAAATTTTGTAAGGCCTCCAACAGAGCAAGCATATGGTTTAGTGGCAGTTTTTGAAGATCTTTACGGAAATCTGTGGGACTTATTGCAACTGAACCCCAGCCATCCAATGGCTGCGAGGGAATAATAAACGCTTTAAGAGCGAACGTAAAAAATATGGCTTATGCTCGTTATTTGCTTAACTCATTGGTCCAACTCTTATGGGTGACCATCTACTTTCTGGTTCGGATGGGTTTTTTAATTATGTTAAAATTAATTCAATTACGAACTTGTTAATGCATGAAACTACCATAAAAGCTCAAGATTTAGCAGCCTTTGCAAAAAACAATGCTGGAAAGTATTCTGACGACATATCATTGGTATATGTACGAGTAAAGCCATGCTTTATGCTATAGCTTGAGTAGTAAAAAAGGACAGGTTTTCTTTATAATAAGAGGTGTTATTTGAAACCCACTTTTGACGATTTGAAGTATTTTTTAGAAGTGGCCAATACCAAAAATCTCTCTCGCGCAGCTGAGCGACAAGGGATTACTCAGCCCAGTATCAGTGCAGCGATGAAGCGGTTAGAGCTAAGTTTTGGTACTGCTTTATTGATTAGAAGTCGTAATGGCGTACAGCTTACTAAAGCCGGTATTGAGCTTCAGGCTTTGAGTAGAAAGTTTATGGCTGACTGGGAGCTGCTTAAATCTAGTGTTATTCGAGCTAGCACCGAAATGGGTGGTGGTTTTACAATAGGGTGCCACCCTTCTGTAGCACTTTATACATTACCTGTTATTGTTCCTAAACTAAAAGTTAAATACCCTTTATTGTCACTTAATTTTGTTCATGATTTATCCAGAAAAATTACTGAGCAAGTGATTAGCTATGAAATAGATTTTGGATTAGTGATCAACCCAGTTCGTCATCCTGATTTAGTTATTCAAAGATTGTTTTTTGATGAGGTGACTATTTGGAGTAATAGAGACATAATATCTCATCAAAATATGCATGGCGATAATTTTACTTTATATTGTGACCCCAATCTTAAGCAAACTCAGGAGTTACTTAAAAAAATACCTCATCTGTTCAAAATAGAGTTTTCAAATAACCTTGAGGTAATAGCTGCACTCGTTGCAAATGGGGCTGGATTTGGTATTTTGCCTGAACGTGTCGCTAAAGCAAGTCATAAACCGTTACATAAACTCGACGAGTCATATGCAACGGTTATAGATGAGTTATGTTTGGTTTATCGTGCCGATGCTCAGAATAATGCAATTAGTCAGAAGTTAAGGCATGAAATCAAAATGATGCTGTCTGAAAACTAATCAGGTGGTTTATTTTAGAGTTTCAAGTTGCTTGCAACTCACTGCACTTGCGATGGCATACACATTATCAAATGCTGACAAGGAGTCAAATACTTCACCAAATGTTTTACCGTTATTAGCGCTTATTGTAACAAATGTGCCATAGTATAGTGTGTCAAAATTAAATGCGAATGTAGCCCCTTTGTTAGTAACGGATACTGGGGTTAGCTCACCTGTTTCTGAGTCAGTGGGATAAATATTAGAAACGGTCACTTGTTTTACTAGTTCTTGGTAGTGTTTTGTGTAACTGTTATTACGATTAAGTGCTAGACCAATACCACAGTTACCACCTCTCAGTTGAGGGTAATTAACAAAAAACTCAACTTGTTTTGCTGAGCGGTCTAAAGTAACAAAGTCACCACTTTGTTTTATCCAATCTCCAGAGTTGACATAAACATAATTATTTGAATCGGCAGAAATATTAGTTGAGGCTAACCCTACAGCTGATGAAAAAAATACTTTGCTTATGATTTTTAATTTCATTTATATACTCCTTTATTGTCGGTTTAGTTTGATTCTAATCAGTCTAGAGGGGGAAATAAAATAGGTGTGAACGATGTATACCATAGGGCGAAACTATGGTAAAAAGTATAAATTAGGCTAAGCTGGCCCAGTACATACTTTTTGTTAGTTAAACTTCGCCTGATATAATTAACTAATTGACAGATTAGTAAGTGTACAGGTTAAGTTATTTCTACAAGATTTAACCCTCATAAGTTGTGAATGTGGAGTAATTTATGGAGTCATCTGATATACATTCCGCTGAAGATTTAGAACAATTTCGTCAAGCTGAAGAGTGGGAAAAAAGAATAAAGAAAAATGGGTTTTATAGAGAACATTTTTTTCAAGCGTTTTCTAAACAGTTAAATAATATCTTTGATGAGCCAATTTCAATTCTTGAAATTGGCTCTGGTCCTGGTCATCTAGCGGAGCATATTTTTCATTCTGTAAAAGTAGAGAGTTATACTCTTTTTGATCTTTCCAAGTCTATGAACCATATAGCATTAAATCGCCTTAAAAAGTACCAATCTTTTATTGAGTGTAAAGTAGGTGATATTTTATGTACAGAAAGCTTTGAAGGTTTAGGTAATTTTGATGCAGTTATTTGTATGCAAACTATCCATGAGGTCCGAGACAAAAGGCTGGCTGTAGATATTTATAAGAATGTAACTAAGGTGCTTAAACCAAATGGCTATTTTTTAGTGTGTGACTTTGTTTTAGGTGAGCAAGGTATGAAAGAGGCTGATATTTACATGACTGAGTTAGAGCAAAACCAGGCCTTAATAGATGGTGGTTTTAAATCTCCTACACTTGCTTTAAGTTATGCAGGGCTCACACTTTATTTTGCGCAAAAAAAGTCATAAGCAGTATGTTATTCAGTTATCAGCTTGTTGTGCTATGTTCTGAGAGTTGTTAGCCTGTAGTGTAAGTTTTTGGGTGCTGATAGACTCTTCGAGAATGGCTTTTAGGCTTTGATGCCTATAATTCATCCATATATTTTTCTATCTGCCTAGGGTTAAGGCCAACTGTCACCTGATCACCAATGAGTATCGTTGGAACACCTCGAGTACCTAGACGTTTATAATAGTCATAAGCAACAGAGTCTTTTTCAATATCTACTTCGCAATATTTGTAGTTTTTTCGATCAAGATATTCTCCTGCGCTCTTACAAACAGGGCACCAACTTGTTGAGAACATAATGATGTCACAGGTAGGATTTACCTCTCTCGCTGTAAATGGAGCACTACCGGGTTTTAGAACAAAAAACGCTGCTACTAGAACAATGATAGCCAACAAAAACTTACCCATTAGAACGACCAATTTCAGATATAAACTGAGTGTGTATAACAACTACTTTAAAGGTGCACTAAAACTTATTATAGCTTGGAACGAATAACGCTGACTATTCATGGATTTTATAGGGGCTTATTGATTATAAATGGAACAAGGTAAAATGGTTAATATGATAAGTTTAGACTGCCCATTTCAGGGCAGTGGATTAATTAGAGGTGCCCTGGTGCCCTAAATATTGAAGAATGCTTTGGCTGTTTCAGTGGTTTCTTTAGCCACTTGCTCTATGGGTTTGTTTACTTGTTTAGCGATAGTTTTTACCACTTCTGATAAATAACAAGGCTCGTTGCGTCGATTAGCAGGTTTTTTTGCTAAACTTCTAGGCAGCAGATAGGGAGCATCGGTTTCTACCATAAGACGGTTGTCGGGGATATCTTTTAATAGTGGATGTAAATGATAGCCACGTCGCTCATCACAAACCCAACCTGTAATGCCAATATGGCAATCCAAATCTAAGTAGCCATATAAAGCCTGCTTTTCACCAGTAAAGCAGTGAATCACTATATTTACTAAATGATCGCGAAACTCTCTTAAAATTGCTCGTTGGCGTTCGAACGCGTCTCGTTCATGACAAAATACTGGTAACTTAAGTTCAGCAGCCAGCTCAAGTTGTTGGATAAACACGTGTTCTTGTATTGGGCGAGGTGAGAAATCCCGGTTAAAATCTAACCCCATTTCCCCTAATGCCTTTACTTGGGGTTCTTTGGCTAATGCTTTTAGGTTATTGATTTGGCTGGTATGAAAATCTTTTGCGTAATGGGGGTGAATGCCTGCAGTACTGTAGCAATGTTCCGGCCATTGCTGGCAAAGGCTAAGGGCTGCTTCAGATTCAGTTAAATCGGTGCCGGTGAGTATTAGTGTGGCAACACCTGTGTTAATTGCACGTTCGATGACGGCTTTACGATCGTGATCAAAACGGTTGTTGGTTAAGTTAACACCAATATCAATTAAATGTAGCGGCTCACTCATAAGGGCTTATTCACTCATGTAAAAAGTGAATAGCTTACAGATTTTGTAAGGCTTGTGCAGCTTTTAGGCTATTATAGTAGGCATCACGCATGGCGTAGTCAGTGATGTTGTGTTCGGATAGTTCGCACCAGTTAATTTTTTGCCAGGCACCTTGCTCATAAAGCATAGTATTAACCAAAATGGTACCCATTAGCCCGTTAAAGTGAATAATGGCTTCTTTGTAGCTATCGGGAATGGGCATAGAGGCAACCAACTCATTCAATGGTTGATCCATAAAGGCATCCAGGGTAGAGAGTAAACCGACCAGAAAAGAGCCGCCTGGATCGGTTCCAGTGGTGTTTTTAGCTAATAGTTGGCACATCATGGCTCGAACTAGAGCAGTAATGGTTAACTCGTTAGGTTTGTCTGTAAGTTTACTCAGCATTAAAATGGTCACTAAATTACGTACCTGGGTGAGACCAAGAATAGTAATAGCCTGGCGGATGGACTCCACATTTTTTCCTCGGTGATAAAAGGAGGAGTTCACTAATTTCAGTAGTTTATAGGCAATGCTAGGGTCTTTATCAATAATGCCAGCCAACTCATCAAAGTCAATTTCAGGGTTTTGCAGCTTTGTCACTAACTCCATGACCACCAGTTTATTGGATTCCATCTTTTTGCCACTGAGTATTTCTGGTTTACACAAAAAATACCCTTGAAATAACTCAAACCCGAGTTGTTTGCAGTATTCAAACATTTGGTAGTTTTCAACTTTTTCTGCAAGTAGCTTAACTTTATGTTGTTTGAGTGTATTAAAGAGAGTGGCAATTTCTTCCTTATTGTGTACAAGCACATCAATTTTAATGATATCGACAAATGGGATGGCTTTGATGGTTTGACTGTCTAACTCAAAGTCATCAAGGGCGATGGTAAAGCCTTCATCTCTAAGCTTTTTAAGACAGGTTAATAGCTCTTTATCTAGCTTAACATCTTCCAATACTTCTAAAACAAAGCGATCAGGGTTTATCAACGTTTTTTGTAATAGTAAATTACGAGTGCAGTTGATATAGGCAGGATTGTCTCCAACCAGTTCATCAAGGTCAAAGGCGCTGAATACATTATCCAACAATTCAGAGGTAACCCTGTCGCCATCAGTTGCTTGAAGCGCATTGGGAGTGTCTGAGCGAAATAATAGCTCGTACCCTTGCAGTTTTTTACTCTGGTCGACGATGGGCTGTCTGGCCAGTAATGCAGCAATTTCTGTCATGATAGGCTGATACTTAAAATGCACATCTGATCTTCAGTGTAGAACAGTTCGGTTGAATCGTTTACTTACCGCTGAAAAAATTCTGACTGCGTATAACTAAATTGGGCCTTGGGGTTTCCTTACTGATTGATGACCAGTAAGTACTTTTCAGTAGGAGTCGGTTTGTTAATACGATGGCTGACCATTTTAGCATTAAGCTTAGTCTGGCAGCGCTCACTAAGACGCCAGAAAGGGCTACGGCCAGGATCAGCAATGATGATTTGTTGAACATTGGCTTTTAACGCTCGCCGAATTAAATTATATAAGGTGTCATCCATTGACTCCCAAAAGCAGATATCAGAGCCAACCAACGTGTGTTGGCCTTTTAATTGCTTTGTAGAGATTTTTTCAAACCGATTACGTTTAAACTCAACTTGCACTTGGTTTAAATAGGCGTGCAGGGCTAAATACGCAGCGACATGTTTATCAGCATCCACTGCAGTAACACTGGCATGATATTGCTTAGCTAAGAATACACTGGTAATTCCCCAGCCGCAGCCTAACTCCATAACCTTGGTTCGTTTAGGCAAAGGATGTTTTTTTAAGTAGTTCATTAACACAAAGCCAGATTGCCAGATTCTATGGCCATAGATTGCTGGCTGATAGCCTTGTGCTTTTAAACCCTTAATATATTGATGGCTGCCTTTTAATATTTTAACGCCACAGCTGGTTATCATATGTTTTGACGATGGTGTTGTTAGTTTGGGCATGATGTAAACTGAATTATTCTCCATTTATATCAGATGAAATTTGCACTTCCTGTGTATTAGAGGTGCCCTTAAATAAACTCATTTATGGTGGTTATTTTAGTGCTTTGACAAATAAATTAAAGAGTCATAGGCCTATTTTATTCTCTAATAGCCAATAAATATGCGTAGTGAGTATATTTCAGTGAGTTTATATTGGTATATTGAAGAAAGTAATTTGCCATGTTATGAGTGCTGCTCTTTAGATGTGAATTAGTAAGGATATACTCGGTGTTTGATGCGTTTGGTTTTGAAATATGGTTACTATTGTTTGCTGTCGCCAGTTTGGCGGGCTGTATAGATGTTATCGCTGGTGGCGGTGGGCTACTGGTGTTGCCTACTTTATTATCAGTGGGTTTAAGTCCTGCTCAAGCATTGGCAACCAACAAGCTACAAGCTAGTTTTGGTACAAGTACAGCAGTCATTCATTTTTCTCGTAAAGGGCAAGTAACCATTAAGTCGTTACTGTTTGCGATTGGCTGCACCTTTATCGGGGCCGCTATAGGGACAGTAGTGGTACAATTAATTGATAATACCATTCTCACCCAACTTATCCCTGTTTTATTGATAGGGATTGCCATCTATATGTTGATAAATCCTACTATCAATACTCACCAACAACAGCAAAAAATAACAGAAAAAACTTTTGCTCTTTTTATTGGGTTTGGCATTGGTTTTTATGATGGTTTTTTTGGACCTGGGACGGGCACTTTTTTTACTATTGCTTATATTACCCTAATGGGCTATAGCCTGACTCAAGCCACTATTCACAGTAAAGTACTGAACTGGGCAAGTAATATTGCATCGTTATTATTTTTTATTCTAGGCGGGCAGGTCGTTTGGGCTGTTGGACTGGTCATGGCTGCTGGCCAGGTGGTGGGTGCTTATTGTGGTTCTCATTTAGTGCTAAAACAAGGCAGCAAAATTATCAGACCATTACTCGTTATTATTTGTGTAGTAATGAGTGTGAAGCTATTAATGGATTAAGGTAAGGACACGTCTACTAATTGTTCAAGACCCTGTTAGCTTGTGCAGAGGCCATAAACAATTATTAGTGCCCTTAAACGACTTAGCCATTCACTTTGGGGTTAACATGAAAGAATCGTGAGAATCATAAGGTCATCTAAAATAATGTAATTTAAAAAATGATGATATACCCTTTATGAATCATTATAAGGTGTGAAGAGCATTGGTATGGTAGTAGGAGGTAAGGTGTGAACGATGTAATCCGTTATTTTCTTTTAATAATCACCAGTCTGGCTCCACTCAGTACAATGGGGCAGCAGTTTTCTCACCAAGGCCCACCTGCTCGTATTGTTGAACTCTACACATCAGAAGGTTGCAGTAGCTGCCCGCCAGCTGATCGCAGTTTATCAAAGCTCACTGAATCCCCAGGGTTATGGCAAGACGTTATTCCTCTAGCTTTTCATGTGGACTATTGGAACTGGTTAGGCTGGAAGGATCGTTTCAGTAAAGCAGAATATTCAGCACGGCAGCGGGCATTAAGTGCCAATGGTAATGTCCGCTCGGTTTATACCCCAGGTTGGGTAGTGGATGGGGCTGAATGGCGTGGCTGGTTTAAAGGCCAGGGGCTACCTAGGCAAAAATCTCAACCAGCACCGGAGCTAACCTTAGATTTAGCTAATAATCAAGCTACCGTAACATTTACTAAAAATGGTAACTGGCAAGCTAACTTTGCGCTGTTAGGGTTTAATTTACAAACAGCGATAAAAGCTGGAGAAAACCGAGGTAAACATCTGGCCCATGATTTTGTGGTATTAGACTTTCAACAGCAAGTGAGTGAAAAATCAATTTGGCAATTTACCATACCAGCAGCACTTCTTAATAATCAAAAACTAGCCGTCGTTAGCTGGATAACCCGGCCCGAACGATTTCGACCTGTTCAGACCGTAGCAGGGTGGATAGAAAAATAAACAACTTATTTTAATAGACCCAAAGCGTAGGGTTTTTATACCCCTAGGGCACAAGGGTGAAGCTGTCGAGCGACGACAACAAACCATAAAAACCATACGAGAAGGGTATTACTCGTTTTTCATTACATTCAATAGGGATTGCTGCAGTATTTTAGCACTCGCTTTTAATTCATTAATGGGAGCACCTTCATTAACACCGTGGTAATTGACAGGAGGCCCCATTGTGCCACCTGCAAACATTGGCCCTACAGCAAGTAAGTTAGCATGTCCTTTGGCATCAGTTCCTCCGCCAATAGCCAGTCGAGGGCACTCCTCACCTTTCACTGATTTATAAGCAGCATCGATATATTTAAATAAAGGACCATCAATCCGTCGTATGTCTGGAGCAGTCGAGCGTTGAGAGAAAGATTTTACTTGGCTTTGATGTTGTTGATTAAATGCACTGGTTAACTCAGTAAATATTGCCTTAAAGCGACTATTGCCTGGTAAAAAGCCTTCAGTAATACCATCCCACTGACTAGTCTGATGGCCTGTT
This sequence comes from Spartinivicinus poritis, assembly GCF_028858535.1. NCBI lineage: Bacteria > Pseudomonadati > Pseudomonadota > Gammaproteobacteria > Oceanospirillales > Zooshikellaceae > Spartinivicinus > Spartinivicinus poritis. The sequence continues at coordinate 8,466 of NZ_JAPMOU010000069.1, read as the reverse complement.
GCGTAACGAATATCTACCCTTAGCCGTATTTGCTTATCATTGGCTTTTACTCGGGTGACCGCATAAGTAGTGCCATTATCCTTGCTGAAAACATCATCATAAGCTTGTAATAACTGTGGATGTTTTTCGCCAAAAACATAAGTGCCCCACATCCACTCAATAAATTGAGTCATTTGACTGAAGTCATTTTGCGCGAGATAGCCTTGATTAACCTTGCCTGCCAAATAGTTTGCTAGAGAGACCAGGGGGTTGGCACCTTCAGCTCGGTTTGCATGGGGCACTGATCCATGCTGAGCACCTGCAACTTTGGTCGTTAAAATTAATTGGTCACCTTCTAACATGACCTTTAATTTAGCAGGACGATAATCAATATCATCAAATGTAAACTGTTTATAGTCTATCATAACCTGCTTTGCATAGGCTTTTAATTGCTGCCTAGGGCCTTTTATAATAGCAGTTGCAGTGTCTGGAATTTGGTTAGAAGGGCCCGGAGGAGTAAATAAGTCTGCTATCCACAACTGGTCGTATGACTGTTGAGGCTGCCTTGGCAAAGTGAAAATGGGTCGTTCAATCCCTTTTTCGGCTCTGACACACCAAGCAGAATCAAATACGACACCTACCGTAGGAGGTCGCTGCTTAGGGTCTTTCATATAGTGGGGCATGCTCATGCCCGTTTCTTCAGAAGTATCAAATAGAATTTCCAGTTGCCAGTCATCTAGTAAAGGGTTGCCATCTAGTTCTTTAGCAAGGGATTGTAACGTTAATAAACTGACTACCGCGGGGCCTTTATCATCAATGGCACCTCTCCCCACTAGAAAATCGGTTAACTGGCCACGGTATTGGTGTTGCTCGATCCTTGCTTCAAAAGGTTTCCAATCACTATTACCCGGTGGGACCGTATCTAAATGTGCAATAATAGAAGCTTTTTTGGTCCCTCTGCCTATCCGATAGCCAAATAACCAGTAATCACGCCCTTTGATGTGTTTTTTCCATTCAAAGGAAGAAAATTTATCTACTTGTTGCTGGGAGTTGAAATCACTCATGATACCACTGATATAGTCGCGTAAATTCGCCATATTCTTTCGCATAATGGCTTCATTAGTACGGTCAGGTGTACGATAGGTGGCGTGTTTGATAAACGCTTGAGTGGTGGGTAATAGCTGACTATCAATTAGTTGATCAAGTGAGGCCGTATTGGGTTGTGATGATTTTTGGAATAGTTGGCAGCCGCCAACTGATAAAAGCCCAGCCAATAAACAAATTGCGGTTAATGGTGAATAAAGAGAGCGCTTCTCAGCAGGGTAATTTGAGGATAATCGCTTTTGATATGACAGTTTCATTGAGCCTCCATGCACTTTGTTATTATTTTTTAATACAAAATAACAATTCAGGCACAGAGAGTAAACCAGCAATGCAGTTAAAAGTAGTTGTTAAATAAGTCACTCAACAATTAAGGAGAGTCAGCTTTCGAGGGGTGGTTCAAAAGCTGACTAGTTAAAGCTAATAGAATACTTTTATGCAGGGCTATTGATTTATTAATCAGCTGCTAATATACCCTTCGCGAATGATTTTTAGAGTTTGTTGCCATCACTCCTCACCTCAATCACCTATTATTTATAGGCTCATGAGGTTTCGTAGCTTGATAGCCGCCCCTAAAAGCCATTCGCATTGGGTATAAAACACTGATGCTTACCTAACGATTGCCATACACTGGCTTTGCCAGGTTCTTCCCCTTTTGTCCACCATCTGGCTTTATAACGAGTGCCTTGATGATGAATTATACTATCTGCTGGATAAGCTTTACTGGCATGCCAACTAAGAATGACTTTACTAAGTAGTTTCCAAGCTTCTGTTTTACCAGGCTCATTACCACTATTCCACCAGTTAGATTGCCAAACCAAAAAGTTATAGCTGACTTTAGTACCTGACTGATAGGTTTTATTAGGCTGCCAGGCAGGATAATTTTTGGCATTAGGGTCTTTATTGCAGTCTTTGCCTGGGTCACTAGTTGTTGTTACTTGTAAGGACCAAAGGCGCTGCACATTCGTTTGCCCATCACTGACACTTAGCCCAAATTTAAAAATAGTGTCTTGTTGTACAGCTGGTGTAGTAAAGCTGATTTTATTGAGTTGAGTATTATCAACTTTAATGCCACTGGGTATTTTCCATTCGAAGCTTAACTGATCACCATCCGGGTCAGTTGATTGACTTGCATCCAGGGTAACTGTTGTATTAGCTTTTGCTTGGGTTGGGCCTGTAATGTTCACTTGAGGAGGTCGATTACCAGGGGAGGTGGTGTCACAAAAAGTCTTGCCATCAAATTGGAAAACTTCAGAGCCATGCAGAGTTTCTCTGACTTTTGTGGGGTTTCCTTTATTGTCAGACGCAATCACTTGACTAGTCACTGTTCCAGCATAAGCTTGGCTAAACTGATAATAACCACCGTCTTGTAATGGATTACAGACGGCGGCATTCATGGCATTTAAAATTAAGCCATTATCTGTTTGAGCTTCCCAGGCAAAAATACCCCCTAAGCCATATTTTTTAATTAATTTGCCTTTGGCAATTACCGATCGAGGTGAGTCAAATGCTTCTACATGAGCATAATGATAGTTATCATTATTTAGGTTGGTATGAGGTTGCCAAATGTACGCCGATTCTGCTTGTCGATCATAATACAAAAATTGAGTATCTTCTTGCATAAAATGATCGTACACATCACGAAAGTCACTAACCCCAAATTCAAATGTGCCTTTATTGCCTAGCCCTTTACTATTACTGTTGCTCCATTGTTGGGCTTTACCATGCCAGTATAATTTTGCATGCTGGGCTTTTGTTTTTACATATTGCCAACCACGACTATAACTAGCAGCGCCTATAGTTAATTTGGCCATGGGAAAGTCAGGGTATAATTGCTGAACTGTTTTTACAGCACCTTCTGCACTATAATTGCGCATCACTTTAGTTAGGGAAACTGGTTGGCCATTATATAAAATAATATTTCCTAACTCGTCAGTAGCATTCCCTTCAACATTATAGGCACCTGCAATCGGTTTGGCATAAACACCGGTATGATGTGCAGGGTCTTTGCCCCAAGCGCCATAAAGGTCATAGGTCATTAAATTAATAAAGGTAAAGTCATCTTTAAGGGCATTTAAATCAACTGCAGCCAATTTTGCTGGAGAAGCTGAAAGTGCCGCTGTTAACTGAAAACTGCTACCAAATTCAGTTGTTAACGCATGACGCAGTGCTTTCACAAAAACAGTAAAGTTTTCTCTATCTTCTACATAACCTGCGGTTAAATTAGGACTCAGCCCTGATCCACCAGGAAATTCCCAATCTAAGTCAACACCATCAAATACACCAGGATAGGCATTGATGGTATCAATAATGGATTGGATAAACGTTTGCTGCCGTTCTGGTGTTTTTACCATGTCATAGAATGGATCACTCAGTGTCCAACCACCGATAGATAACATGCCTTTTAAATGAGGAAACTGCTTCTTCATGGCTTTAATTGAATCGAGTAGGTGAGGATAAGCTAAATAATCATAAGGTGATATTTCAAAATCTTGTTGTTTTTTGGTTACGCCAATTTTAACTAAGTCACCTTTTAAATTGTCATGTTGATCGGGAGCTAAGCCTTGACCACAGCTGGCTCGCATTACCGCTTTGTTTCTTGAGTCTTTGCCAAATTGAATGTCTAACCCATTATTTTCTGTAGCATTTGGCCGTTCATAATCGCAAATACCAACAAATGAATAAAACAGATGCGTAATATTATTAGCAGCAATATAGTCAGCGGTATAGGCACGTTCCCAAACACCCCATTCACCCATATAAAGACCTACTATTTTACCACTGTGGGTAACATTAAACGGCTGATGATGTTCTTTAGTTGCAGACCAGTTCCTGTCCTCTGGTTTGACCAACCGAATTTTTTTATATTGAATTTCATTTTTCCAGTTTAATCCGGTACGTTCAGCTAGGTAAATGTGGTAGTCACCTGGACGAAACCCTGCGTACTCTTTAAATGGGTCTTGTTCATCCCATTTCCAATCGTAAAATAATTTGAAATGGTCACGTTTTCCAGTATATTTACTGACTTTAAAATCATAAGGCACTGTCATCGTTTGGTCAGGTATATTACCTGACTCTGCTTGAGTTATTTCTACCGAATTAGCGGTTGTCGGTGTAGAGATGAAAAAACTAATCATGCCGGTAAATAATGAAGATGCAAAAAAATAGTTGTTATTTTTTGCATAAAATTGTCTTTTGCTTGTTAGGTGATCAGCCATGACATTCCCTCCCTGGAAATATTGGATATAAGTTAACTAAGACCTTTCTTTGAAGAGTTATTATTGTTGGTAAGCAACAGGTTAAGTATAGCGTAATATCACTTGGATTATAGGCTATACATTAATAGATAATTGGTTTTAAAGTGGTTTGATTGGGTGTATTTTATTGAAAACTGTTGAAAAAAATGCCTTATTTTTAATACGTTGCAATATATTAGTAAAAGGTTAATTTAAACTAATAGTATATTGTAATAGTTATTTTTGCTGTGAGTAGTTGAGTGGATATTTCAAAATAAGACTTTTGTCTACTATTTAGTAGCAGTATGATTTTTATGATTGTGAGTCATGGCGTAACCTGATTCACAATTATTTTGTAATTCTGAACTGCTTTCGTTACTAAAGGGAGTTTAGTTATGGATATGAATAAGCAGGGATGGACCAAAGGAGATTGGTCTAAAAATATAGCTTGTAGTTTTCTGGGAACTATTTTGTTAGGCGCTACATTTGCCAGCTTTGCCAAGCCGCCATTTGAGCCCGATTTGGTGAAAAATGGTAATCGCTGGTTAATTACTTTTTATAATGATGCTGATCCCAAACATGCTCAGTGGGCTACTCAGGGGTTATGCTTTTATTATGCGCCTACAGCAGCCAGTAGTACTCAACAACGTTATTACTGGGTTTCTGATACTTATCCTGACTGGAATGGCATGGCAGCCCAAGAGGGTGATCAAGTCTTTATGCATGGTGATTTTCAGTGGCCATATGGTAACCCTGATGGGGGACATGATGGTATGGAATGGTCTTTAGTTGCTCAGCCAAATGACAATATTGGAATAAAGGCCGTTGATATTGGAGCTGGCCATTGGAAAGAGTGGGTGGAAAATGGCCACTTTGGGCGGACCATTGGTTTTGGGAATACACTGTTAAGGCGCGTAGGAAAGTGCAACGTTGATAGCGCGAAAGATGCTTTGGAAAAATACCGTCACTTACCCAGACGGGATGATATTGAGAGTCCAATGGGGATTAAGCATAAAGACTCTCAATAGTTTTATCTCTAGCAATAGTGTTATCCCAAACGTTGAGGTAAGTGTTGGCTTAAATAATCTACAAACAATCGTACTTTAGGAGACAGGTGGCGGTTGTATGGGTAAACGGCCCACACCGCTGTCTGAGGCGGTTGGTATTGATCCAATAATACCCGCAGCTCACCTCGCTCAATGGCAGGCTTAACATAATAGTCTGGTAATTGAGCGAGTCCTAATCCTTTGCTGACGGCGTTAAATAAAGCGGGCCCACTGTTACAGCGCCAGCGCCCCTTGACTCGATACTCCTTTAACTTACCTTCCAACTGAACCAGCCAGTAGTCTGTAGAACCAATCAAACAATTATGCTGTTGAAGCTCTGATAGAGTATGCGGCGTACCAAATTGTTTTAAATAGCAGGGAGTTGCACAGATAAACAACCGACGGGGAGCAATGCGCTTAGCAATTAATGAGGAATCTTTAAGAATGCCCATCCGAATGGCCAGATCAAACCCCCCTTGAATAATATCCAGGTTTTGATTACTGAGGTTAACATCAATGCTAAGGGCAGGGTGGTCGGCTAAAAAATCATTAAGCAGCGGGATAATAAAGCGTTCACCAAAGGTAGTGGCAACAGTCATCCGGAGCAGACCTTGTGGAGTAGTTTGCATATCTGAAACAGAAAGCTCGGCTTGAAGAAAGCCACCGAGCAAGTGTTGGCACTGTTCAAAATAGACCCTGCCCACATCCGTTAAGGTGACTTTACGGGTGGAGCGATACAATAGTTGAGCACCTAACCTGGCTTCCAGGCGTGAAATTAGCCGGCTTACATGAGAGTTAGATACATTCAGCTGCTCGGCAGCAGCAGAAAAGCTCCCTTGTTTAACCACTTCCACAAATGCTTCGATGCCATCCCAGCGACTCATTATTGCTCCTCAGAAACAGACTTTTGTTATTCGCTTTGTTCTACAGCAAGATAGCTTTAATTAAACTGCAATATACCGCTGATAGGCGGTATAAGTGAAGCCCAACTCTTGGCTTTAAAAGGGTAAAGCATCTTGTCTCAGTTTCACCCTGGTAAGGGTGTTAACGTAGTTCAGAAAATGCTAAAAAAAGTTGGTATTCAGACAAAATCTGTGTAAAAAATATACAGTTAAAGAGTTGTATAAAAGCAATAAAAAAGTACAACTTTATGACAAACAAAAATAAATACAAGCAATCAAAATAAACTGACTGCGATCTGTCTTGCCTTTGAGGAGTTAGCAATATGACGATAAATAACTCTACCCTTCGTACTATAGGCTTCGTGCTGGTGGATAATTTCACCATGATTTCGCAAGCATCTGCAGTTGAAGCCTTACGAATGGCCAATCATATTTCTCAACAGCCCCTTTATCAGTGGAAGGTTTTATCCAGTGATGGTGGGCCAGTAACAGCCAGCGATGGTGTGACGATTCAAACAGATGGAAGTTTCAACACCATTGATCAAGTATTTGACTGGATCATTGTGTGTGGTGGGTTAAAGATAAAAGAGCAGTGTAATAAAGCACTGATCCAATGGTTGCAACGTCAAGCAAAAAAGAAAGTAAAACTGGGCGCTATTTGCACAGGGAGCTATTTATTAGCCAAAGCAGGATTATTAGACGGCTATGGTTGTACAATACATTGGGAGCATATGGCCAGTTTTAAAGAAGAATTTCCCAAGCTGAATGTCTGTAATGGTTTATTTCGTTTTGATCGCGACCGGGTGACTTGCAGCGGTGGGACTGCACCATTGGATATGATGTTAGATCTAATTGGCCGTGAACATGATCGCGCGTTAAGTGCGGACATTTCAGAGATGTTTTTATACGACCGGATTCGTACGGAAATTGAGCAACAAAAAGTGCCGTTAAAACACACGCTGGGTGTGACTCAACCTAAACTGGTTGAAACGGTTGCACTGATGGAAGCAAACCTGGAAGAAACGATTTCGCTAGATGAACTGGCCAGTTATGTGGGGTTATCTCGCCGTCAGTTGGAAAGGTTGTTTTTAAAATACCTTGACTGCTCTCCCTCTCGCTATTATCTCAAGCTTAGGTTGCAACGAGCCCGTCAACTACTTCAACAAACCAATTTATCGATTATTGATGTCGCAGCTGCCTGTGGCTTTGTTTCTACGCCTCACTTTAGCAAACGTTATCGGGATTGTTTTGGGATTCCTCCCCGAGATGAGCGACTAACCCTCCACAGTAAATCGATGACATTACAGTAGCCTTCCTGGCTACTGTATTTAGCCAATATTTTTAATATTACAAAAAAGTATCCCCTTTTTTTTGCTATCCCCCTCATCAATAATTTAATTTATTTAAATATTCTTTCTGCATGATTTAAATTTTTTGAAAAAATTAGTAATGCAACATAGGTGGTTGTTGTATTGGTCTTGATACTAATGGTTTTTTATGGATAGAAAAAATAAATTAAGTACTTAAAATAAAATCACTTGAATTGCTCTGTAGTGTTTGTGTTAAATTAGCAGCTAATTTAGCGATCATTACTTAAAGATCGTTATTGATCTGATAGTGAATACGTAGAAGTTGACTTGATGTTTCGGATAACCACTATATAGGCTTAACTTAATACCTGGTTGCTATCGGTAAGTACTGGGTTTGTAAAATTGCATGCCTCATAACAATTCTATTTGGTTGATTATATATTGCGATTTCTTCTAGAGAAATTTTTTAGTGAGTATAGTGATTGAAATATAGTCCTGTAGAGTCAAGCTTGAATAAAGTTTTTCTTGTGGTTGCTAAAATAATGGCTTTGTCTTGTTGTCTGCTCTGCTATTGATAAGGCAGCTTATATTTATGTATTAAATTTGTCGAAATTTGCTTTGATTTTGAGCTAGATATTCTTGTTTGAATTATTTTCGTTATTAGGCGTTTTTTTTTAGAAAAATTTTAAATAGATTAAGGAGTAAATACGTTGACTATATCATCAGTTGAAAGTAGTAAATGGAGCAGTATTCCTACTGTTGAGATGTTGACTAATGCCGCATCCGTATTTCTAAAAAAGCAAGGTGCTAGTTATCAATACTGTAGACACTTTTATGCAGCAATAGCCCCATAGTCGCTTAACTGTTCATACACTTGAGCGACTTTTTTATT